>CAMYJJ010000327.1 GCA_947258735.1 Thermodesulfovibrionia bacterium
TAATGATAAGAGACACAGGGTGCGGGATTCCTGATACTGTCAGACAGAACATATTCCTCCCTTTTTTCTCTACCAAGCAGGACGGAACCGGCTTTGGGCTTGCACTGGTCCAGAAGATCATTGTTTCCCATGGCGGCAGTATAGACGTTGAAAGCAAAGAGGGGGAAGGAACAACATTCAGGGTTGTACTTCCGTGCGTTGCATGATAAAAAGTCTGTAACGGGTAGATTTTTAATATTGAATATGGATACTATTAGAATATTGATATATGAAAGGGAGCTTACAGGGTGAATCAAAGTGATTCAGTATCGGCAGGGACGCAATCTGCCATAGATGATCAAACCAGGCAAGATTTAACAGATTTGAAATACGCCGACATTATTGTGGGAATACCCAGTTACAATAATGCAGGGACGATCAGCCGGGTCATCAAGGCTGCTGAGTTAGGACTTGCGCGGTACTTTCCGGAATATAAAGGCGTCATCCTTGTATCCGAAGGCGGAGATGTAGAAGCGACCCGGGAAGCCATAGAGGCCCTCAACGACAAACAGTATTTTGAAAATTCTTTTATTCACAGACCCAGTGTTGATACCAGAATCCTGGCCACCAAATACAGCGGACTTTCCGGAAAGGGTACGGCCATCAAGGCCATTTTTGAGGCAGCAAACATACTTGGTGTCAAGGCGGGCTGTATGCTTGATTCCGATCTGAGAAGCATATCTCCGGGATGGATAGAGCTGCTGATCGCTCCGATCATTTTCAAGGACTTCGGGTTTGTGACTCCTTATTACTGCCGGCACAAATATGACGGCACCATTACCAATATGATCGCATATCCTTTGACCATGTCTTTATACGGCAGACGTGTAAGACAGCCGATCGGCGGCGACTTTGGTTTTTCAAGAGCGCTGATAGAGAGTCTGCTTGCAAAGGACGTGTGGGAAACAGATATTGCACGGTTCGGCATAGATATCTGGATGACGACTGTTGCCATATGTGAAAAATTTACAATTTGTCAGTCTTACCTTGGATCAAAAATACATGATGATAAAGACCCGGGAAAAGACCTGAGTCCCATGTTTAAGCAGGTCGTCGGCACTATCTTCAGCCTGATGGACATTTACAGTGAGGACTGGCTGAGCGTAAAGGGCAGCAGACCTACTGCCATATTCGGGTTTGAATCGGAATTTGCCCCCAGTCCGCTTAATGTAGACGTAACCAGCATGATACATAAGTTCAGAGATAACGTACAGGAACAGCTGCCCGTCTGGGAAAAAGTACTTGAAGCCGAGAACTGCCGGAAGATCCTTGAAGTGGCCAAAATGGAACCGAATCAATTTGAGCTGCCTGTTGATCTATGGGTCAGGACATTGTTTGATTTTGCCGTGGCGTACCGAAATCTGATTGATGGTTTGAGAGCTGACCAGATCATAGAGGCGCTCGTGCCGATTTACTACGCCAAGATCTCTTCTTTTGTCAGCAAAACAATAAACCTTGATTCTCTCCAGGCAGAGGAAGTCATTAATGAACAGTCTGCAGTTTTCGAACAGTTAAAACCTTATTTACTGGAGCGCTGGAACAAAACATGATCACCATATGCCTGCTTTTCAGGACCTTCAGTCCGGTAACAGATGGCAATCGAAGGAGGCTGACAGCATGAAAAAGAAGATTCTTGTTGTTGATGATGAAAAAAATATACGATTGCTGCTCAAGGAAGAATTGACTGATGAAGGATATGATGTGCTTCTGGCTGAAAGCGGTGCTAAGGCACTGGAGATGATCAGGAGTGATAAACCCGATCTTATTACGCTTGATATAAAAATGCCCGGAGAGGACGGCCTGAGTATTTTACGGAAGATCAGGGAAACGGAATATGACCTTCCCGTTATTATCTGTTCAGCCTACAGTGTGTATAAATGCGAATTTTCAGCGGTGGCTGCAGACCACTATGTTGTAAAGTCATCCAATTTTGATGAGTTAAAGAATAAAATAAAAGAGATCTTTACCTGTATGGAAAGCTCAAGTTGTGATGGCTGAATATACCGGGTATCCCCTTCTCTTAATATTCGATATTCTGCATATGGTGTATTTCCCTGAAACCAGACAAATATTTTACTGACATTATCAATACCGTGCTTATGCACTTTCCTCCTCATGGCCAGTAATTATGTTGCAATTCATCCTTCTCGATGCTGCAATTATAATACATACGGATTCAATTAAATATTTCCCGATAAAAATCCGATAACTACATATCACTATGATTTAAGCCGTGCTGCTATAAAAACAAATTATGATAAAAAGAATACGCACAAATCAGCTTAAGCCGGGGATGTTTATTGATGACATGAACTGCGGCTGGCTGCGGCATCCCTTCCTTACCAATAAAATTAAAGTAACTGATGATGAGATGATCGAGCGCATCATCACGCATGGCATTCGAGAAGTGTACATAGATACAAGGAAAGGATTGACAGTCAAGGACGCCATATCCCGGGAAGAAGTAAACAGTGAAATCCAGATAGAGATGGATAAGGTATCCGTGACAAAACCTGAAACGGTCCCTCAGGTCCCGATTAAAGATGAGCTTATAAAAGCAAGATCAATAAAAAAAGAAGCCAAAAACGTCATCCATAATATCATGGATGACGTGCGTTTCGGCAAACAGATCGAAACGGACAGGGTTGAACATGTTGTCGGTGAAATGGTCAATTCTATTTTCAGAAATCAGGACGCCCTTTTGAGTATGGGAAGACTAAAAAAGCTTGATGAATATACATTTATGCATTCAATGACCGTAGGCGTCTTAATGATAGCCTTCGGAAAACACCTCGGGTTTGACAAAGAGATTTTACAGCATATAGGGATCGGGGCAATGCTGCATGATATTGGCAAAGTGCATGTACCGCAGGAACTGCTTACCAGTGAAAAACAGCTGGATGATGATGAATATGAACTCATGAAACAGCATGTAATGCACTCCCGAACAGTGCTGGAGAAGACAGAAGGAATACACGATACATCCCTGCAGATAGCTGCGCAGCATCATGAGCGGATCGATGGCTCAGGGTATCCCGACGGCCTGAAAGGAGATGAAATATCAAAGCTGGGGAAGGCAGCAGCAATTGCAGATGTATATGACGCAATGACATCAAAACGATCATACCAGCGCAAGTATGAGCCGACAGAGGTCTTGAGAAAGCTCTTTGAATGGAGTGAACACTACTATGACAAACAGATGGTCCAGCAGTTTATCCGCTGCGTAGGGATATATCCCGTAGGAACCCTTGTACGGCTTAAAAGCGGCATGATCGCCGTGGTCCTGAAACATGGTGAAGAAAACCTGCTTCAGCCGACGGTAAAAACAGTATATG
>CAMYJJ010000328.1 GCA_947258735.1 Thermodesulfovibrionia bacterium
GAGTCTGGAAAATCAGTTGACGCTATGGAGAAATGGTGGAATGACCAGCGCCTGGTCTTCAACAGGAGCATAAGAAAAAAATATTTGCTCTATGAATAAAATAAACATATTCATCCTGGCTGCTGGCCTCGGCGAAAGATTACGGCCGATAACAGATTATATCCCAAAGCCTCTGCTGCCAATTCTGAATAAACCTGCTCTACAGCATATTCTTGATAAAGTAGAAAGCCTTCCTTTCAGCAAAATCGGCATCAATCTTCACTATAAGAAAGAGATGATTCAGGAATGGCTCGCCTCCTGCGCGTTAATACATGAAATTACAACGTTTCCGGAAATTGAGGTGCTGGGCACCGGGGGGGCATTAAAAAATGCCGAAAAATTACTGGGAGAAAGAACATTCCTTGTTCACAATTCAGACGTACTCTCTGATGTTGATCTGGAAAAACTGCTTGAGCATCATCTGCTGTCGAAGAACCTGGTAACCCTTGCTGTTCAGAATTATCCTAAATTTAACAGCCTTGTTGTTGATGGAACAGGTTATTTAAAAGGTTTTATCAGCAGTGAGCGGCTGTCCGGCAATGACCGGAAAATGGCGTACACCGGGATCGCTGTTTATGAGCCGGAGTTCCTGAATTTCTTACCTGAAGGTGTTTCCAGTGTTGTGGATACATGGCTTGATCTTATTTCCGCGGGACATAAGATCAATACATTTGATGTGTCAGGATGCTCCTGGAACGATATTGGAACTCCGTCAGCGTATGCATCTGCGGTTTTTAACGAGCTGAGGTCAGAAGGGGAGGTTGTTCATGTTCACACTTCAATTAATAACTGCAGTGAGATTGATCTGAAGGGGCATGTAGTCATTGGAAAAGGGAGCATTCTTGAAAAAGGGGTTTCACTGAAAAACTGTATTCTTATGCCCGGCAGCACTGTAAGGGCAATTCATGAAGTGCCCGTACAACATATTGAAAATTGCATTATCGGACCTGATTATAAGATAGATCTGAATGCAGCGGATATCCTTGATCTGTCTGAAGGGGGCAGACAGTTAATCGGAACAGGAGGATCAGACAGACGATACTACAGGGTGAAGGATGGAAATAAATCTGCAGTGCTTATGCAGTGTAAAAAAGATGACCCTGATTTTGTCAGGCACCTGGAATATTCAGAATTTTTACTCAGATTTGCTGTTCCTGTTCCTGAGCTAATCAGGAAAGTGTCACAAAGCATGCAGGCTTTATTTGAGGATGCCGGAGACATATCACTTTACAGTTACCTTCAATGTCCCCGTCAAAAAAATAATCTGGAAAATGTGTATAGAAAAATTATGGAAGTGTTAACTCTGCTTCATGCAAAAGCAACGGAGCGGGTTTCTGAATGTCCGATTCTTGAGGAAAGGATATTTGACTATGATCATTTCAGGTGGGAAACAGAATATTTCATGGAACGCTTTGTAGAAGGAGCAAGAAGAATAGGGGGGGCGGATACCCCTGCCCTGAAAAAAGAGTTTCATAATCTTGCAATGAAGGCGGATTCCTATCCAAAGACAATTATACACAGAGACTTTCAATCCCAGAACATTATGATGATAAATGGCGGAGGACTGAGAGTGCTTGATTATCAAGGTGCGCGGATTGGTCCGCCTGCGTATGATGTTGCATCTCTGTTGTGGGATCCCTATTACCGCCTTGAAGATAGCGTGAGAGAGCAGGTGCTGGATTATTATGTTGAGCGAATGATGCATGCAACTGATGGAGAATTTAATCAGAACGCATTCAGAGAATCACTGATTACGTGCCGCCTGCAACGGCATATGCAGGCGCTCGGCGCATATGGATTCCTCGCCTTTGCAAAAGGGAAGAAATACTTTATGAAATATGTTCCTGAGGGTCTAAGGTTGCTTAAGGAGGATATATCCCTGGCAAAAGACGAGTATCCGGAACTGTATGATCTGACTGTGCATCTCGAGAATGAGCAGGAGAAACTCAAATAATCACTGTGGACGTATTGGAGAAGGCGGTTAATTCCAATAATTTTCAATGATCTTAAAAAAGGCAAATAAAAAGTTGCGGGCTAATGGTATATACATTATACTGAAATTATATTTTTGCGTGAGGTAATGGTATCGTGATCAAAGGAAGGCATGGCGTTGTTCTGGTAGTTGATGATGACCCTGATGTGCTTGATGCGACTTCCACAATGCTCAGAGAGTTTGGCTATGAAGTTATCTCTTCGTCCGGAGCGGGTGATGCAATACCTAAAATTATAACAAACAATATCGATGTAGTTGTAACAGATATCGTGATGCCCGAGGTTTCGGGGATCAGCCTTCTTGAAAAAATACATGACATTGATCCTAAAATGCCTGTTATTCTCATGACAGCATATGCGGACATGGAAAGCGTAATTGATGCTCTTAAAAAGGGCGCATTTGATTTTATAATCAAACCCTTTAATCTGGAACTGCTCATTCATTCTGTTGAAAAGGCCCTCAGTTTCCATAAAATGACTGAGATGGAAAAAGAGTACAAACATTTGCTTGAGGAATTTAACCAGGAAATAGAGTCAATCGTCGCGGAACGAACCATGAGCTTGATGGCGTTGACTGTGGCGGACAAAATAAGGAATCCTTCCTCCATAATAGGGCTTACGTGCAGCAGAATACTATCCAGGGAAGAAGTCCCGGAGAGTCTTAAGCCCAAGCTCAGGAACATTATGGAGGAAGCTGAAAAGCTTAACAGGATAGTTGAGAATTTTCAATCTTTGCTTAAGAACAAAAAGACGATGTTTAACTATGTCGATATTAATGGGATAATTGAAAGTGTCATCCCCATTATTGGAAATACAGCAGCTGCAAGGGGGGTAGAACTTGATTTTAGACCATCGGAAGATACCCTGCAAATCAATGTTCAGAGAAACCTGTTCCGGATTGCTCTGTCTCACCTGATAAAAAATGCAATTGAAGCATCACCGGAAGGGGGGAAGATAACCATCTCTACCTCTAAAGAGAACGATAACATTGTTCTTACCATCTCAGATACAGGCAGCGGGATCAGCGAAAATGATATGGAAAATATATTTGACCCTGTTTTCAGCACAAAGGAGAAGCGATTTGGAATGGGGCTTCCTTTGGTAAAGCGCATTGTAGTAGAACATATGGGCGAGATAGATGTGAAAAGCACCGTTGGTGAAGGTACAGAATTTATAGTCAAACTGCCGCATAGATGGACTGAACCATCGCTCTGACCTACAGAAAATACAATATTTGCTTTTTCTCTCTAGAATTATTGGAATTAGCAGTGTGCAGGACTTTCTTTGAACTCGCAACAGTTCTGTTCTGTATACGCACAAGGACAAATAG
>CAMYJJ010000329.1 GCA_947258735.1 Thermodesulfovibrionia bacterium
GTTGCGGTAAATGTATCAGTAAATATATCTGTTGCACCCTGAGTTTTCGTATATTGAGCCGGGCCAAATACAGTAACATCTCCTGCTGACGATATTCCCACAAAAGCAACAACAAACAAAAGCATCCATATCAGGCAATTTTTTCTCATTATCTCCCCCTACGTAACATGTTTTTCATTCAATCAAACCTTTGTATAACTGTATCAAGTTAATCACTATCTGCTTTATATTCAATTCATATTATTTCAATAGGATATCTGTTGTAATATCAGTTAGAGTTTTCTCTTTCGTAGTATCTTTCGATATTGAATTGCCCGCTGGCTGGAAAGTATAATCGCTTTTCCCGCCCTGATTTTTCTCCATCGCAAAAATGATCAATTACAAATCTTCACTATGATGGAGTTGTCCCACCATTTGCTCTGCAGACATCAGTGCACAGGGTGTTAATTAATGACGCAGATCAAGCGTTTTATTAGTTGTGTGATTTTGTAGTCCTACGTACTGCTAACGTTCCACCGACTACTGCTTTGAAGTGTGGACTTTCTGTTTAAGAGCCTGGAGCCATCAAGCAGTGTCTGTTAAACAGTGTTCTATAAAGATGGGGTATTTAAACATAGATTTTTTGAGAAGTCAAGATAATAATTTATATCATTATAATATTCATTAATACATTTAAACACATCACGGGTTTTAGCATTCTGACAACAGAGCTGTCTTAAGGTCAGGTTCGTTCGAGTCAGAGCTTTAACGATCGCTTGGGTACTACTCCAGCGCATCGATAATACGACCGAAACTTACTGGCGATATATCTGGCCCGCCACGTATCGGTATCCTCTCTCCAATTACCCACTTTTTCCCGCGAATCTCTGTATAGATGTAGGTATCCATATTCAGGTCTTCATTGCCGTCCACCCAGGGCGCAATCCAGATACGCACGATCTTCGGGGGCCTGAGAATGGGCATGTGTCTGGAGTTCTTCAAGCCTTTGACTATTTCAACGTTATTTAGCTCCCGATGCTGTCCGGTCTTCTCTGAAGATGAAACTAACAGGGCTGCTTTATGCACAACATTACCCTGTTTTTTCTGGATAGCTGTTTCTTCAGCAGGGACCTTTTCCGTATCCTTTGAAATCTCAAGGCCGGTAACCTGCTCATTATATACCTCTGACAGGGACGCACAGCGGGTCCCCGGAATCACCTCCTTGCAGGAGTACCTCGGCGCACAGCCCGACATGATAATTACAGTGAATAATATCGTTAATATAATCAGATTTATTTTCATGATTTATCCTCCTGACACGGCATCGCCGGGTTTCAGATCGCTTTGCTCCAGCACCAGGATATCCACCTTGCGTCCGGCATCTATTTCGATTATGGGAAATATTTTTTCCGCCATTTTAAGGTAAAACTCTGCCACCTTGTTCATTGCCGTGCTGACACCCTCGGCTCCGCCTGCACGGAACACATCCTCTATTTCGGGCGTGACAGTACTGTTATTGCCGTTCGGACCGAGATTGATGGCTACACTCTGCTGGGGTTTAAACGCCTTGGCCAGTCCGCCAAGCGATCCGGACAGGAGAGACTGTGCTATAAGCTGCCCCTGTTTGCTGATCAACTTACCCCTAATACCAAGCTTGCCGTCCTCTCCAACAGCATGCCCTTTCAGGTCCGTGTCGATTACCCTGTTGGATGCCGTTATGCAGCTTATTTTTTCTGTTCGAATATATGCCCTCTCATCAGCGAGATTTCCGTATCCAGCACCGATAATAAAACAGTTCTTAAGGTTCATCCTGTATAAATTCGGCAGAACCGTTGTATCAACAATGTTCATCAATACGGGATAGGGTTCAGACTTTGACCCAAAGTCGGTCGGCGCGTCAATGCCGTTGAGCATCACTACCTTCATGAAACTGCCGCTTGAAAGAACGATGGACGGAACGCTCTCTTCTTTCTTTTTTTTAGCTTCAGGGCTGTCCTCTTCTTCGGTTGAACTGTCCGTGTAGACCTTGATGGATGGCTCACTCTGTACTCCCGGCAAATCCTTCCTGGACCGCTTCACTTCACGCTCAAGCCTGTTTTCCCTGTCCCTGTCTCTGTCATCTTTTACTTTCGGCAACGGAGGGACAGCATCGGATTTCGCGATTTTATTTTTCAACTTCCCCTGAGAATGAGCGGAAATGGCATTTCTTGCTGTAATTTCCATGTCCTTTTGTTTCTCCTGCATATTTCCCATTCTGTCTTTCATAGATTGCAGCTCTCTGCGGAATTCCTCATTCTCAATCTGAAGCTTTTTGATATTCGTACCCTGTGCAGCTATCCAGGACTCTTTCTCAACTTTTTCCGTCAGCAGGGAGAACTTGCCCTTTTTTCGGGCCTCGTGGTCCTGCATGCGATCAGTTCTGTCCCCGTCGTCGAAGAGAGAGGATAGAATAACCACTAGGAGTACCAGTCCTCCCAGCATCGACCACATCCGTAATTTTTGTTTCTTCTTTTCTGTCAGATTTTCCAGAATTGACATGTATATGTATTACCTCCTGCAAAAAATTCCGATTAATGCCTGACCGGTAATCCCCGGTTTTGCTGTCTTTCTCGGAGTACCCCGATCTGTATTACTCTCAACTGAATCAATGCCGTGAATGTAATGTCCGCAGAATAGCCGTTTTTGCTATCAAACCGGCGAATGCCAGCCTGTCATAAACAAACAATCTGCTGAATCCATGAATGAGTATGATCCTGTACGCTTCCTCTATAGAGAGGCATTTGGGAATCCTGATCGGATCATTCCCCTCAATCTTATACATCAGGTTCTTAATAAGGTCGTTATCTTTTCCATCTGCCTTTTTGATGTGCCAGTATGATATGGAGCCAACAATCGTGTCGTAGTCATTCACGACAGGATATCCATGATACCCGTACTTGATGAAGCACTGAAAGAAATCTTTGACAGTAGCGCTCTCAGGCAGGGTAATGACTTTATTGTCGGGAATCATCAGATCCTCTACCGTCAGCTTTTTCAGTTCCACGGAAGGCCGTGAATCGTTGTGAAGGATTGAGTCAGAGCCCTGATTTGGGGTCATCGTGCCATGGAATATATAAGCCGCAATAGTCGCAAACATTTTGTGATAGTGACGGGGATATGTTGCGCTGAGAGTGTTTAAAATGTACGTCAGCCGTAACGCTGTTACCTCAGGCTGCAGGATAAACCGGGCATAACTCTTATTGAATCTCCGTGCCTTAATCTCCACGTGGTAGAGCTTTCTGCCATAGGAGTCCATGGCCTGTCCAAGTTTTTCAGCTTCCCTCTGCGCATCGGCAGGTGACATGTTCATGGCTTCAATAAATATTCGGGAGCCCGGACC
>CAMYJJ010000330.1 GCA_947258735.1 Thermodesulfovibrionia bacterium
AGAACCTGAATCATCCGGCCTGGAGTGATGTTCGTAAGCATGCCATAGCTTTTTCGCTGGACGGCTCACACACTGATCCTCCGGACAATGATTTTTTTATTATCCTGAATGCAGGAATTGATGACCGGAGACAGAAACTGCCGACACCGCCAAAAAACAAATCCTGGTATCTGGCGGTTAATACATATCTTGATAATATAGAAAGCATCGCTCTATCAGGACAGGAACCCCTTATTGGCAAAAACAGTATGGTAATTAAACCCAGATCCTCCATAGTGCTTTTAACCAGATAAGGTAACGTTTCATATCGAGGTTCAACCTCAATATGGTTTAAAAGGGCCAGGCCCTGCTTATTTTTCTTGTATCAACTCCTGTGTAATTGCCGGCCTTCAGCATATCAATGAAATTCTCCTGTGTAACCTCGCTGGAAAACTCAGTATAGCAGGAGCCCACTTCCTTCGATGCATGAGCATCTGAACCGCCTGTAAACGGCAGGTGTAACTCTTCTGCCGCTCTGACTGCCTTCATGTTTTGTGAATGGTGGGAGTATCCGTTATAGCCTTCAATGGCACATAACCCTTTTACCTGTATAATATGATCTCCCAGGCTGTTGCTCCCCCTGAAGGGATGGGTAGGAATGACAACCCCGCCCCTTTCATTTACTACCCGCACCACGTCATAGATGGATGCACCTCTTATCGAGAGGCTGTCTGTGTCAACACCAAAGACGAGGCAGTGACCATCAGCCGAAGAGAATTCAACGCCTCTGAATATTGTTACCTTGTCTGAATACAGTTCTCTGAATTTTTCGGCATACTCTGATGCACCATATGAGTAATGTTCGGTAAAGGCTATGCCGTCGAGATGTGATGTGATCGCATGATGCACTGTTTCTTCAGGCTCTGCATCATTATCACCGCTGTGCTTTGAATGGATATGCAGGTCAATGTTAAACTTCATAATTTATATGATACATCTGAAATGTGAATAATTATTAAAGCAGTAAGACAAAGGCCATCCTGCAGAGGATGGCCTTTGTATCTGTTACTTAGTAAAGAAGAGGTTGTCCTACTGTTTCCGTATACCCTCTCCTTCAATGCTCAGCTCTATTGTATCACCTACGACCAGTCCACCGCTTTCGAGTACTTTATTCCATGTAAGACCAAAGTCCTTGCGGTTTAATGTACCGGACGCATTTATCCCCATGCGGGTATTTCCCCAGGGATCTTTGATAGGGCCCAGGGTCTCAGCTGCAAGCGTTATCTCTTTTGTCACATCTCTGATTGTGATATTGCCTGTTATGGTCAGATTGCCCGAAGCGCTGTGATCTATTGACGTTGATGTGAATGTAATTTCCGGAAATTTGACAACATCAAAAAAGTCAGGGCTCCTGAGGTGGTTGTCCCTTTTCTCTATTTTGGTGTAAATGCTCTCTGCTGAAATAACAGCACGTGCAACGGTGAGTTTGTTGTTGTCATCGAACTCAAGGGTCCCTTTTATTTCCTGAAACGTGCCCTTTACCTTGGCAATGACCATATGCTTTACCGAAAAACCAAAATCTGAATGGGCAGGGTCAATATCATATACAGCAGCCTGAGCTGATAATGGTAATGCCATGGATATGGCAATTATTATGAATAAGAGTTTTCTCATTGTTTTCCTCCTTTTATTCTCATGTTATCAATGTTGATCTTCTTTTTAATATATCTCATTATCATGAAAATTTCATGTTATTTTAATAGTGTAACCATTCAGTTACCGGTGAAAAAGAAGCATGGAATTTTCATACCCGAGGTCTGTTAATCAGGTATCCAGAAACGGGGAACTGGATTCCCGCTCAAATGACTGCGGGAATGACACATTATGGAAATTCATCCGTGCCATTCTGAATGTATTTCAGAATCTCTTAGTTTCAATGTATTGCATAAAGTTGAGATCCTGAAATATGTTCAGGATGACAATTGCCGGATAGCCTGTTAGTAGCACAGAGTTTTCATATCAGCAGTGACAGTACAAAGACATGCGAGAGAATGAAAAAAAGGTTGCCCCGCATGTTGGGACAACCTTCAGCAATGCCAATGTAATTGTTATATCGTGACCCCCGCTGGTGCAGTAAAGGTACGCTGGGCAAGCTCCTTATCGATCATAAAAAGACCGCCCGGATTGTTTTCATTCAGCTTCAGGCTCTGCAGGACCTCGTCAACAGATTCCTCTTCCTCCACCTGTTCATCAACAAACCACTGGAGAAAACCGATCGATGCATGGTCTTTGAGATCATGGGCCAGATTCATCAGATCGTTGATGAGTTTGGTCACATGCTCTTCATGCTTTAGTGTTTCCTCAAACACCTTGTAGGGATCCTTCCACTTGGTAGGCGGTGCCTTTATTTCGGACAGGATGACCCTGCCGCCGCGGGATGTGAGATAATCATAGAATTTCTTGACATGACTAAGCTCTTCCATTGCCTGTGTCCTCATCCAGCTTGAACACCCCTTGAGATTTATGGAATCAAAATATGCTGCCATGGAAAAATACATATATGATGAATACAGTTCCCAGTTAATCTGTTTATTAATTGCTTTTTCGATTTTCTTATCAATCATAATTTTCCTCCTTTGTTTTGGTTTAGGGTGAGTGATATTGTACTATAATGATTTTATTTTATGCTCTGCCAGCTTAATACATTATATCTCATAATTTGATTGTCACTGCAAGTTGCTGCTTAACATCGCTTAACAATGGCTCAATAGTCGCTCAACTATTGCTCAACAATTGTTCAAAATTGTACATGAGCTTTGCATGCGACCTTGAACCACTGTTGAACTACCGTTGAGCTATGGCCGTAATGTCTTCCAGTAACCGCTCTTAAACCTGTATGTCATGGCGATTCCCTGAAAAAACATGGATGTGATCATTGCAAGCCATACCCCGACCGCTCCATACCCGTAAACAACTGAGAGAAGATACGCCAGAGGCAGACGGATGACCCAGAGGGTTGTGAGTATGACAAACATGGCTCCTTTTGTATCACCTGCGCCCATCAGACAACCGCCCAGAATGACACTGATTGCCATAAAGGGCTCTGAGATCATGGTGATTCTCAAATAACGGACAGTTTCTGTTAAAACCATCTGGTTCTTTGCAATCGGGTCTGATATGGTTTCTGCCCATATAAATATGGGAAGCGCAATCAGGCTTACAAAGGCAATTCCTGAGAAAGAGATCTTCCAGCCTAACTTCTCTGCCCTTTCCGGTGAATTGGCACCGAGGTTTTGACCGGTGAGCACAGATGCTGCCATGTTAAGTGCAAATACCGGCAGGTATATAATGGCCTCGATTCGCAGGCCGTTTGTC
>CAMYJJ010000331.1 GCA_947258735.1 Thermodesulfovibrionia bacterium
CACCCTGAGAAGTCCGTGCAATACCCCTGAACGCTCATATCGGTACACTGTTCCCAGTTCAGCATATCGCAAAGGCAGCTCCCTGTAACTTCTCAGGTGGCTTTTAAATATCGATACATGGAATGGGCAGTTCATGGGTTTGATCTCATAATCCAGGCCCTCAACTTCCATGGGTGAATACATGTTCTCTTTGTAGAAATCAAGGTGGCCTGTCTTTTTCCATAGATCAAGCTTTGCCATATGAGGGGTATACAGTATCTGGTATCCGGCCTTGTGGTGTTCGTCAAGCCAGAATGTTTCTATTTCCCTCCTGATGGCAGCACCTCGAGGATGCCATAATACAAGACCGGATCCTATCTCATCATTCATGCTGAAGAGATCAAGCTCTTTTCCAAGGCGGCGGTGGTCCCTCTTCTTAACCTCTTCCAGAAAATCAAGATGCTTCTTCAGCTCCTCTTTGGTAGGAAAGGCAGTGCCGTAAATGCGCTGAAGCATTTTATTCTTCTCATCACCGCGCCAGTATGCCCCTGCGACAGATAAAAGCTTAAAGGCCTTAACATTCCTTGTCTTTTCCAGATGCGGTCCGCGGCAGAGGTCAACAAAGCCACCCTCTTCATACACGGTCACTGCGATATCATCCAGTTCATTGATGAGCTCAACTTTATAGGTCTCTCCCAGATCCTCAAACAGTTGTAATGCGTCAGCCTTTGACATTTCTCTCCGCACAAATGGGTTTTTTGATTTAATGATCTCCTTCATCTTCTTTTCGATTCTCGGCAGGTCATCCTGTGTAATGGGAGTATCACAATCAAAGTCATAATAAAAACCATCGGCAATGGAAGGACCAATCGCAAGCCTGGCATCGGGAAATAATTCTTTAACGGCATGGGCCATTATATGGGAGGTACTATGACGGTATGTCTCGAGGTACTCTATATCGCTGTCTGATGTTTCTTTAATGCTACATCCTCCAAGTGTCAGCTGTCAGCTATCAGCCTTTAGTATTAAAAAATATGTTCTTTCTTCAGCTGACAGCTAATCGCTGACCGCTGAAAGCTGTTTTATTAAATGGTAGGCACGGGCGGTTTCGAACCGCCGACCTCTTCCGTGTCAGGGAAGCGCTCTCCCCCTGAGCTACGCGCCTTCATTGTTAACTCAAAATGTTAAAAGATATTTCTTTTCTTTGTCAAGGGAGTATCAATGTTAATTGCCTGATATATACACAAAAAAGTCCCTCTGCAATACAGAGGGACTTCAATATTCATGTCTTCAATACCAAATTAGACTTTATTTACATTAACCGCCTTGGGGCCTTTGTCGCCCTGTTCAATTTCAAAAGTAACAGAATCACCTTCAACAAGTGTCTTGAATCCGTTGCCTTCAATCGATGAGTAATGAACAAATATGTCCACATTATCATCACTGGTAATAAAACCAAACCCCTTTGATTCGTTAAACCATTTTACTTTTCCTTCTGCCAAAACTCCATACCTCCTTAAAGATTCTTACGTCTAAATTAACTGTACTTTATCCATAATAGACCTTAAAGCTGTTATTCTTTTTGGTCCCGGTTGCAAAGGAATACCCCGTAATTTTCGATATAATGGCATGATATAATGTTAATGTCAATGATTATAATTTTGTAATTTGTGCATGTAATTATTGAGTTATAGCAGCTTGTGCAGTAATTTAATTAAGTAATGGTATGTGCATGGTTTATTTTATAATTAACCCGGCATACCCTACAACGTAATCCAGGTCTCCACTGATTTCACCTGAAGTCATGTATTTGATGAGTGATGCATCTCGCGCGCCCAGAAGACGTGCAGCAAACAGCATGGTGGTCACAGGAATAACACCGCACATGGTGATAGCCTCCTTACGGACTGTGTTATAGAGCCCTTCGGGGTCCAGGGACAAAATTTTATCTATAGCTTTTTTATCCAATGATCTTGCAGCAGCATCACTGACATAATGACTCATGTCTGAACTGGCTATAATCGTCACATCATAGGGTACATGACTGACTGCATCAGCAATGGCACTGCCAAGGGCTGCACATGTCTGAAGGGAATCTGTCATCATCACAATAGGAACTATTTTGACGGAGGAAGAATAATGCAGCACAAACGGGAGCTGGACTTCGAGAGAGTGCTCCATTGAATGTGCAAGACGGTCATCCTTTAGAATATCTGTCCCTTTCATCAGTTCAGATGCAAGAGAAGCATCCACCGTAATTTCACCGGTGGGCATTTCCCATTGGCCGTTGGGCATAATGGAGACAGGATTCCCTGTGCCTGTATGGTTTGGACCGATCAGTATAAAGGTGTGGGGGATCCTGATCCTTGAATACACTGAACCCGCAACTTCACCCGAGTACATGAGCCCTGCATGAGGGGCCACAATACCTATAGCATGGTCTTTGTGGGTATCTCTCTCGATATACTGCTGGACCTGGTCTGAAAGTTTCGAAGATGATGCCTGATAAAACTGGCCGGCTACTGCGGGGTTACGTTTCATTCCAGTGTCTCGTCAAGCTTATTTGTCGGTTGCTTTGCATGTCATTCCGGCAGTCCTTAAGCCGGTCGTAGCGACTCTTGCAAAGACTCGCATCGAGAATCCAGTATTTAATTAGTTCTGGATGCCCGACGACAGACTTCGGGCATGACACAAATAAATAACAGTAATTTATACACAGACTCTAAATAAATTATATCACTAGGACATATATATACACATCAATATTCGCTATACTGATGATCAGCAAGGTCTTTAAACTTGGTATATTTTTCAATAAATGCCAGATCAATAACTTTGGTAGGACCGTTTCTCTGTTTGGCAATGTCCAGCTCAGCAAGACCTTTTTTCTGGGATTCATGTTTCTTGTAATACTCGTCCCTGTACAGGAAAAGAATTATATCTGCATCCTGCTCTATCGCCCCTGATTCTCTAAGGTCAGCAATCATGGGGTTCTTTTTATCCCCTCTCATCTCACAGCTCCTGTTCAACTGACTGATAACAATAACAGGCACTGACAGGTCCTTTGCAAGGGCCTTTAAAGAGCGGGATATTTCAGATATAACCTGTTCCCTGGCAATAGCGGCCCCTACCCCGCTCATCAACTGGAGATAATCAATGACAATAAGCTTCAGTCCGTGTTCAGCTTTCAGTCTTCTGGCCTTTGCCCTGATGTCCAGAACATTATTAAACGAATCATCAATATATATCGGGGCTTCAGAGAGCTTGCCCGCAGCATTTACCAGTTTTCTGTAATCTTCCTTGCTGTGATATCCTGAGCGGACAGCTTTGGAATCAACCTCAGCCTCAGAGCAGAGCATTCTTAGCACAAG
>CAMYJJ010000332.1 GCA_947258735.1 Thermodesulfovibrionia bacterium
CAGAATAGAACCCATCGCATGTTCACGGATACCAAAATGAAAGTTTCTACCCTTCATGTAGTTCATTGAGAAAACACCCGCATCTTCCTTTGTTATTGTTGTTTTTGTAGAAGGAGCCAGGTCGGCAGATCCACCCATTAGCCATGGCACATTGTTGGCTATGGCATTGAGAACTTTTCCGGAGGATACACGGGAGGCAAGCCCTTTGGGATCAGCAGGGAATGAAGGAAGGTCCCTGTCCCAGCCCTCAGGGAGTTTGCGATGCTGCATGGAATAGATATGGTCAGCAAGTTCAGGATATTCCTGTTTATACGCTTCATATATTTTCATCCAGCTGTCCCGGACATCTTTGCTGCGGGCAGCCATGCCTTTCCTGAAATGATCAACCACGCCGTCTGGAATAAAAAACTGTTTGTCTTCAGGCCAGCCATAATTCTTTTTAGTGAGCTTAATCTCCTCGTCGCCAAGTGGTTCGCCATGGGCAGAATGGGTGTCCTGTTTGTTAGGAGAACCATATGCAATATGACTTTCAACAATAATAAGAGTAGGGTGGTCATCTGTATCTTTAAATAAGGTAAATGCCTTATCGAGTGCATCGAGATCATTTGCGTCCTTTACATGAGTGACGTTCCATCTGTAACTCTTGAAACGTGCTTCCACATCTTCTGTGAAGGAAAGATCAGTGCTTCCTTCTATCGTGATGTTATTGCTGTCATAGATCCAGCAGAGATTGGAGAGCTTCAGGTGCCCTGCATATGATGCGGCCTCACTTGTCACACCTTCCATCATGCAGCCGTCACCGAGAAGGGCGTACACATCATAATTAAACAGCTCATAGTTCGGACGGTTAAAATACCCCGCGTTCCAGAATCCAGCTATTGCCATGCCGACACTGTTAGCTGCGCCCTGTCCAAGAGGGCCGGTCGTTGTTTCAACACCGGAGGTCCATCTGTACTCAGGGTGGCCCGGACATTTACTGTCAAGCTGACGAAAGTTCTTTATATCATCCAGTTCAACCGACAGGCTGCCCAGAATTTCATATGTCGGGTCTACCGCTTTGACTTCACAAAGATGGAGCAGTGAATATAATAGTGCAGATGCATGACCGGCAGACAGCACAAAACGGTCACGGTTTGCCCATATGGGATGTTCAGGATCGTATCGGAGAAAGCGCTGCCACAGGCAATAGGCTACAGGTGCCATGGCCATGGGGGCGCCGGGGTGGCCTGAGTTGGCCTTCTGAATAGCGTCCATTGCGAGGGTACGGATTGTATTTATGCAAAGCTGATCCATCTGAGTACTTGACATGGTAATCCTCCATTTTGGAATACAGAGATATTAGCAGGAATGGCTGTGATTCTTCAACGTGCTGCTATAAATAATTGCTCAACAGTGGCTCAACAGTGGCTCAACGGTTGCTCAACAATTGTTCAAAAGTTGTTCAATGTCGCAAAGACGTCAACGAACTTCTCCGTAGAAAGCAGAGTGGCTGATAATTGTCATCCTGAACTTGATTCAGGATCTCAGTTTTATACAACATATTGACCCTATGAGATTCTGACATAAATTCAGAATGACATAGAAGCAATTTTCTGAACTATCGGATAGCATGCAATCTATGGAGTATTAAACCTGAAGATACTATAAACAAAATTGAGCAAGTGTTGATCAACCGTTAAGCTGCTTTGATCAATATGTTAGCAGAACATCAAAACTAGCTTTTCATTGCTTCGTGACATAAAAAAAGCCGGATGAATCAGAATCGCCATTGTCGGCCTTCGTCTTCCAGTAAAGTCCGAGCCCTGTCAGGTCCCCATGTGCCTGCTTTGTAGTTGGGAAGGTCAGAAACTGAGGTTGCTTCCCAGCGTTTAATAATCGGGTCAACAACAGACCACATGTCCTCGATGCCGTCCTGACGCGCAAACAGAGTCTGGTCTCCCTTCATACAGTCAAGCAAAAGTCTTTCATAGGGAAGGGGAAAATGCACATCACCCTGCAGATCGCTCTCATAATTGAATTCCATATTGACCGGATACAGCTGGTTTCCTATACCAGGATGTTTCACCCCTATATGCATAATAATGGCTTCCTGGGGCTGAACACTCAGGATTAATACATTGGGTTCTCTTACCTCGCACGTTGAGCTGAACAGACTCAGAGGCGGCTGCTTGAAGTGGATACTGATTTCAGTCACTCTTTTTGGAAGACGCTTTCCGGTCCGCAGATAAAAGGGGACCCCGGCCCAGCGCCAGTTATCAATATAGAATTTACCTGCGAAATACGTTGGTGTGGTTGAATCATCAGGGATGTCCTTTTCCTCACGGTAAGACAGCACGTCTTCGCCCTTAATGGTTCCGCTGTCGTACTGACCCATAACCATATATTTGTCGATGTAGTCATCATCCATTGCCCTGATTGTTGTGTAAACATTGATCTTTTCATTTCGTATATAATCAGCCTCAAAACCTATGGGAGGTTCCATTGCTACAAGAGACAGGAGCTGCATGATATGGTTTTGTACAATGTCCCGTATCACCCCGGCGCTGTCATAGAACCGTGCCCGGTTTTCAATGCCGAGTGACTCGGCAACTGTTATCTGTACATGATCAATATAACGTCTGTTCCAAAGGGGCTCAAAAATACTGTTCGCAAACCTGAAAAACAGGATGTTCTGGACCGTTTCCTTACCAAGGTAATGGTCGATCCTGTAGACTTCGTGTTCGTCAAAGGATTGAGAAATGATCCTGTTCAGTTCTATGGCTGTTTCCCTGTCCCTGCCAAAGGGTTTTTCTATAATTACCCTGTTATCATAGACATCCTTACACGTCTTGCAGTACGAAAGGTGATGAATAATGTCAGGCAGAAAACGCGGAGGTACGGCAAGGTAATATAAAACTTCTTTCATTCCTTTTTTATTTGTCCGTGATATTTCTTCGAGACGTTGTGATAGTCTTTTATAGCTGTCTTCGTCATTGAAGTTGCCTGATATGTAGTAGAGGTGTCTGCTGAATCTGTCCCAGCAGTCATTCTCAATATCATCATCTCCATATGTAATGATGGCGTTCTTAACAAGATCACGGTACTCTTCATCTGACCGCTTGCTTGAGGCAAAACCAATAATTGAAAATTCATCGGGCAGATTCTGGTCTATGCAGAGGTGAAAAAGGGTAGGCAGGAGTTTTCTCTGGCTCAAATCTCCGGTCCCTCCAAAGATCACCATGGTAAAGGGTTCTATATCAAATTTCTCCGGCACTATTTTACATACAGGGTCGGCACGGAAATGGCTGTTTCTGTCAGGTTTGTTATCAGACATAAGAATATATAGTTAAAATATAAT
>CAMYJJ010000333.1 GCA_947258735.1 Thermodesulfovibrionia bacterium
CTTTTCTTCTTCTTTTTTATCTTTGTCTTTAATCCCCCTTTTGATTGTCACAGTGGACTCGTATCGAGCTTTCGGAATAGCACGGAAATTAAGCAATCATGCGGGGTTGTCCTTCTTTGATTCGTTTCTTAGACAAGTAAGAAAATGTAAAGCGAGTGTCAATGAGCAAATATAGTAAGAACATTCCTTACATTTAAAACGACCACAGGGAGTTTAAATAACCCGTCGTTTGGGGGCGGAACCCCTTTTAAATAGATAAAAAACTTAATAAATATGAATCAGTCAGAAAAAGCGTTTACAATACCTGTATACGATTATATTGTCTAAAGCTTATGAAAAATGGAGATCAAGGCCACAGAGCTTATCATTGAGATGTGTCCTGCAGCCACTCCTGTGCCAGATTCTCTGCTTTTTCAACATCTTCCGGGGTCATGTGCGTAACCGCCATACTGAACTGAATCTCGCTCTTTTTGTCTCCATATAAGACGCCAAGTTTCCACCACATACAGGCCTGAACGTTGTCCTGAGAAACTCCCAGTCCCTGCCAGTACATTTCACCCATATGATTGAATGCCCCGTAATGACCCTGTTCAGCAGACCTCCTGATCCACTTTGCTGCCTTTTCATAATTTTGGGGAACGCCTTCACCATTCCGGTACATTCTGCCAAGGGCATGCTGGGCAAGTGCATCCTGCTGCTCCGCAGCTTTTCGGAACCACTTTGCCGCTTCAGTACTGTTCTTTGAAAGACCGAGTCCCTGTTCGTACATGTGTGCAAGGTTATTCTGAGCGCCTGCAAAGCCCAGCTCGGCGGCCTTGCGGTACCAGTAGAGCGCCTTCGTATAATCCCGGGCCACACCATTGCCCGTTCTGTAACGGTCGCCTTCTCTGGTCTGGGCTGCCGGATCAATGATCAGTGCTTGACTAAACGTATCATCAGCCGGATTCCCTGCACTGTCTACAAGAATACTCTCATCATCATCGTCAGAATTGCCATCACCCCACCATCCGCATGCATCTGCCTTCATTGGGAGAATAATGAACCAGCAAAGAAAAGCAGTAAGCGTCAGGCTGAGAGCAACTTTTAGCATTACTGCATGCGGATTAACCGGATGGCTATACGCAGTTTGAAGAGCGTTGCGAAAAATGCGTGATTTAATTCTCATAAGACATTATAAAACAGTATGTATTAATTTAGCATAATCTACAGGTCCAGACTTCTTATATATCCTTTCGTCTTTCTCATACTTCCCTCCTTTATGCATTTTATTCGTGACAAATGCCACTAGGGAAGTTTATAATTTTCTATCCAGGGACGGGCTGATTCCTTGTTCCCTTCCCGTATAGTATAAATATCGTTATATTTCAAAAATGATAAACCTAAGCAAAAAGGCAAGCAAGCATTTTAAAGTCAATTGGAACGACATGAAATTTTATGAAGGAGATTCATGGCGTATTGATATTCTGACGATTTATCGTAAAAGATATCTTTTGGTTGTTCATGAAAAGACATTATATACATTTATTCTCCGATCACCGGAAGTCAAAACGATTGATGATCTTATTCAGCAGATTAGAGAAAAATGTAGTTGGTATGATTATGACCCTGAAAATATCTTTATCGGAAAAGGGGAGAATAAAAAAGTGACTGGCTCTATAACCGATTCGAAGAAGTTGATTAAGTATTGGCAATGGGATGAGCTATCGATAGAAAAGATGTTGGATCTTATTAATGATACGCCATTCAGTATGCTTGGCATGAATGATCCGTATGCATCAGTTACTAACTACATGAAAGAAAAAGTAAAATATAACCATTGAGTGCACGGTGAACGAGTACCAGCAACATTAAATTTGAGAGCCATTAGTTTTATGTCTGCTAATCATCTTTTAGTTCTTTGACGATTTACAGGTACTCGTCAGTGACTCATCGTTATGACATAAAAAACAGTAATTGTAGCTCAGTCTGTTATTTGTTATTTTAAGAAATTTAAATTCTTTCGAAACTTAGCGTATATATATAAATTCTATAAGCAATTTTTTTGCATCTTATTAGAAAGGGGATAAAAAGGAGATGAAAAAGTATTTCCATATCATCGTGTATATCGCTGTTCTCATCCTTTCACCCGTTTCAGCAGGAGCAGCAGACATAAACTGGGTAACAGAGAGCTACAGGGCCGCCACATTAGCTAACATTGACGGTGATATCAGCGATGTAGGCGGGAAATATGGCCCCCCATTTCCTAGGGTAGACGAGAAAAATGGCCCTCCGTTTCCTGTATCTTCACAGGCAGTAGCCCTTGTTCCCGGTGAAGCATGCGCCCATGGAACGAGTGATATTACTTCTTCCATAATGGATGTCTATGCAAAAGCCTGCGTTTTTGGCGGCGGGGATTATACTTCAAACAGTTATGCGGAGGCGTCCTTCACGGGAACATTCATTGCAGAAGATAGTCTTTTTCTTTTTGACTACTCATTCAGCAATTCCTATCATGACAACTGGATTACCATGACAGACCTGACTGATGGAACAGTCATTAATAACGTTTACTTTGATGGCCTTGACGGCACCATTGAAGTGCCAGTATATGAAGGTCATACTATAGAGGTGGAATATGGTCTGTCAACTTCCTCCTTCTCTGACGGATATGAAGAAATTAATGAAACGACAATGAACTACAGCATGTCGATTGGTTGCGATGCTCAGCCTGTGTTGAATGATCGTACCGGACTGGTTTACGAATCGTTTCAGGCAGCATATGATGATCCGCAAACGGCTGATGGAGACGTTATCTTTAGTCAAGCAGTAGTATTACGCCAAAACATCAACTTGAACCGCAACATATCGGTTACAATCGACGGTGGTTATGACTGTGCACATTCTTATGTTATCGGTAAGACGACCATAGACGGGGACGTCACTATCAATAATGGAAGCAGCATATATAAAGACATTATCATTAATTAGAAAAATCGAAGGTCAGACCTTGCAATTATCCTATTGAAAATAAGATGGAGAAAGGCAGCAGTACGGATACATATATTGTGAACATAAGTAGCTGCACTTGAATGCGTACCAGCGGTGAACTTTTTGCACGTGACATTTAAGTAGTGCAAATTATCATAAGGTTTGTTGATGAGGGTTGAGGTACGCATTAGTGAGCATCGCGTTATCTTTTAAAATACAGAGTGCATAAATTTATTGACATATATGCATTAATGATGCATATTAATACATATGAGAACAACATTAAACATAGACGACGACATTATTAAAAAAGCATCTAAGCTTACCGGTGTTAAAGAAAAAACATCTTTGGTGAGATTAGGCCTTGAGG
>CAMYJJ010000334.1 GCA_947258735.1 Thermodesulfovibrionia bacterium
GCACTATCACCTTACAGGATTTATTTCAGGTAATCAGGATGGCAGATGCCGAGACCCGGACAATTGAAACGCAGATGACTACCATCCCTGAAGTTGACAGGGTAATCGAAAATGTTGACAATGCGGCTATACATGCCTTAAATAATAAAACTCTTCAGGACATTGTGAAATGAAGCCTCCCCGCCGCAAGCGGGCGGGGTATCACTATTAATTATAAAATCCCCCCTGCCCCCCTTTTCCAAAGTGGGGAATTATAAGGAATCGCTGTAAAGCAGCGGGGTATGAAAAGAAATAAGTTATAAGGCCCGGAAATGATTCTGAAAGAAGTTCGGCACATGGTTCGGAGCAAGATATAATCCCTTCTATAAAAGACTCAATCTTAATTATTTTCCGGACATCCTCATTCAAGTACTGCCCTATGTAATCCGATGTATATTAATAGTATCTTTATTGCAAGTTATTAATAAATTGGATGATTTTCAACAGGTTATGTCCATTATAGCAGGAGGCTATCTTACAGCTTTGCTTGACAAGAGAGGCATAAAAAAAATAGAATATTTAGATACATCTATTAATCCACCCAACGAGGTTATACCATCATGAGTCGTATTTTATTTATCGCCCATATTGACAGAACCATGTTACTTAGCGGTGGTTTTGTCACCTTTGGTCCCATGTGGTTATCAGCAGTGCTCAAGCAGGATGGACATCAGACCACCATAGCAGGCATTGACTATGAAGAAGTAGAAAAAACATTCCGTGAATTCAAGCCTGACATTGTCGCTTACACAACTTACAGCGGCGGACATATTGAATACATGGACTGGAACAGAAGATTAAAGCAGAAGTATAAGTTTTTCGCAATGTTTGGCGGTCCGCATGTCACATTTTCACCTGAAATGATTGAGGAAGACGGCGTAGACGGTGTGTGCAGAGGCGAGGGATTTGAGGCTATGCCTGAGTTTGTCAAAAAGCTGGAAAATGGTGAGGATATTACAAATGTGAAGAACTGGTGGGTGAAGGTTGACGGCAAGATCTACAAAAATGAACAGCGCCCGTTAATTAAGGACCTCGATATTCTCCCGCCGCCTGACAGGAGCATCTATAACAAATATAAAGATTACCAGCTTGCCAGAACAGCCACTGTTATGACCAGTCAGGGGTGCCCTTTCAACTGCACGTACTGTCATAACCACCAGTTGCACAAAATGCTCTTAAAGGGGGACCCGGTCTTCCGGCAGAGAAGTGTAGATCGTGTTATTGAAGAGTTGAAACAGATGAAAAGGGATTATCCGAAGGTTGAATATCTCATATTCAGGGACGAAATACTGTCGGTAAACCCTAAATGGGTAAAGGAGTTCTCAGAAAAGTATCCCAAAGAAATAGGAATTCCTTTCTATTGCCTTATGAGACCTGAGACGATTAAGGCAGAAGTCATTGACGATTTAATTAAGGCAGGCATGTTTTATATTGGCATAGGTTTAGAGTCAGGAAATGATTTTATCAGAAATGAAGTGTTAAACAGGAAAATGACGAAGGAGCAGATATTAAAGGGTATTAAAATACTTCATGACAGAAATGTACTGTTTTCGCTCTATAACATCATTGGGGCTCCACATGAAACACTGGAGACAGCTATGGAGACATGGGAATTAACGGTAAAATGCAAGCCTACGTTCTGTGATGTTTTCCTGATGACTCCCTACCCGAAGACAGCGATATACGATTACTCAATAGCCAACGGGTTTTTCAGCCCGGATACCAAGATGCCCGAAACCTACCACGGGACAATACCCCTGAACCTTAAGGACGGTCCACAGCTTGAAAATTTAATGCACCTTATTGGAATTGCTGTTGAGTTTCCATGGATGATGCCGTTCATTAAAAATGTCTTAATAAAGCTGCCACTCCAGCCGGTATATAACGCGGTAAGGAAGTTCTGGAAGGGATATGTTTACAGGTACAGGATATATCCATACAAAGTTAATGCCGTAGAAAGTGCAAGAATCATCTACAACCAGATTTTTGTTTCAAAGGCATAAAATTCCCCCTTTGAATGAATATGCAGAGTTTTTCTTTATACTCCTTGACAGGAGAACACTGTTAATATCAGGATTTATACATCAATTAGCTTGATACAAGTAACCCCTCATATAATCATTCATATCTATGTGTTAAATATCAATCGCTGTTTGGGATTAATACCCCATCTCTGCTAAAATAAATCAACGGGTAGTCAAAAAATCCAATAACTGGGAAAGGGAAATATGCTGGTTTCTATAGTTATACCCACGCTAAATGAAGAAGAAAATGTGGATGATCTTTACCGTGCTTTGCAATCGGCTCTGGATCCGGAAGAGTTTGACTATGAAATCCTTTTTATAGACGATGGAAGCACTGACAGAACTGTCCAGTTGCTGGAGCCTTATGAAAAGAAGGATGACAAAGTCAGGCTGCTCTGTTTCAGGCGTAATTTCGGAAAAGCAGCAGCCTGGGCTGCCGGATTTGATCATGCAAAAGGGGACGTTATTGTTACCATTGATGCAGACCTGCAAAATGATCCCAAAGACATTCCTAAACTGGTTTCACATGTCGGAGAATACGATGTCGTTAATGGCTGGAGAAAAAAGAGAAAAGATCCATATATTATACGCAGGTTCCCCTCCATAATCGCAAATTGGCTCATAAGCAAGGTCACTGGTGTCCAGCTCCGGGACTATGGCTCAGGCCTTAAGGCCTATAAGGCAGAGATTGTCAAGAATATGAATATGTATGGAGAGCTACACCGCTTTATACCGGCAGTAGCCAGCTGGTATGGCGTGAAAATAATAGAAGTTGAAACCACTCACCATCCCAGACTTCGAGGTAAATCTAAATATGGAATATCAAGAACATTACTGGTAATCCTGGATTTAATTACCGTTAAATTCCTTCAGAGTTTCTCTACAAAACCCATGCAGGCATTTGGTCCTTTTGGACTGTTGTCAGGTATCATCGGCCTCATCATTAATTCTTATATGATATTGTTATGGTTTTCAGGTCAGCATATAGGTCACAGACCATTACTGCTTTTAGGCACCCTTCTCATCATAGTTGGTATTCAACTTATCGGGATGGGATTACTTGGAGAGATGCTCGTTAGTTCTTATCATGAAAGTGACCGTAAGCCGTTATATGTTTTGAAGGATAATGTTTAACACAATATCTTTATCCTAAAAAATATCAGTAAATGATCTCAGATCAACTTAACCTGAATCATATGCGCAATACAACAAAAAAGGAGGCGCATAGAACGCCTCCTCTGTATATAATAAATT
>CAMYJJ010000335.1 GCA_947258735.1 Thermodesulfovibrionia bacterium
ATGTACCATCCTTTTATTCGCAAGGCAGTCCTTGACATGAACCAGGTGGTCCACAGTCATTTCTGCATGGTGGATGGCATATGGGGCAATGAATTCGATGAGGTCCAGAGTACACCCAAAAAGACAGGGGCTGTGATTGCCGGTGATGACCTTCTGGCAGTAGACATTGTTGCAGCAGAAGTTATGGGAATAAATCTGAGCAGCATTGATACGTACAGAGCGGCCTTTGATATGTGGCATGATCCTCAGATTAACCTTCTCGTAAGAGAACTTAATGAAGTAAAGACCGGGTACAGGCAGGGGGCACTGTTTTCTACCAGACTCCGGTACTTAAAAGAAACAACGGCAAGCCTTGCGTATAGAGCTGTTAATCGTCACTGAGTGTTCGTTTCCAGATTTCTCCTCCTATCCAGACAATAAATAATGTAATCAGGATTGCTGCCCTGGCACTGTCAAGATTAACAACAGTTATCAACCTGCCGGTACCGCTTATATATTCTTTATCCCACTGAGATGCAGCTTTCTTCAGACTATCCAGATCTCCTGGATTCCATTCCAGTTGACTGTGAATAAACGTATTGCTGAAATACTTTCTAATGAGCATATCTTCTATTAATACTATATGTGCAATTTTGGATTTGTTCTGCGTAACTGAAGGATTATAAAATTCAGATGCCTTTTTCGTTCTTCTTATATGATGAAGGAGAAATTCGTATAAAAAGGGGTTGGTATCAGTTCTGTACTTTCTCAGCATATCATCAAGGGAAAGGCCCGATTGTATATCATTTGATAATAGTGATCCATTTGTACTGCCTTCAGCAGTATCGATTATTTTCATCTCTTCAAGTGTAAATCTTGAATTAAAATGTCCTGTATCGGGTTCGTAATGATTATATCCAAATTCTGTCATCTGTTCTTCCTGTTGAAGCCATGACAGGAACTTGATCGAAGAGGTATATCGTTTAACATTGACCGGAGTATTGGAAAGACAGATACCAATAAAAATCAGGTTTACTGTGATGACACTCACAAGAACCTGTATAGACAGACTCCTTACAGGTCCGGATATTTCAGATGGCTTTATCCCTTTCCAGATCCCAAAAAGGGATATGGCTCCGCCCAGGAAATTTATGCCGATATCCCGGTAATCCCAGTATCGCGCCGGCATCAACCACTGCAAGAATTCATCAACTGTGCCAAGAAACATAACAATAAAGGCTGCAGAGATATACACGGTCCAGTCCCTGATTCTATGACTTAATGCCTTGTATACGAAAAAAGACAGAAGCCCATATTCCAGAAAATGAATTGCCTCTTCAGGGTGGCCCCCGAGCTGAACGGTAAAATTCATATATAGGCCGGCACAGACAATAAGAACCAGATACTGGGACACACTTTTGATCTTAAGTCTGAAAATAAATACATAAAGGAGTGTAATTAGCCCTGCTGCAATAACAAAAAACACCAGATAGGTGAAAAATTCTTTTCCAACAGTCAGATAAATATATTGTTGAAAGCTTCGTGCCAGAGGAATTGTTGCATAAATCCCGAAGGCACACAACAGCACCCATACCCATGCCCTTCCGTTCCAGCGATCAGTTTTTTCTATTCCGATTTTTGCAATCTCCTGATATTACATTTTATTTAATAACACGCTTCTTCGTATCTAATGAATACGTGGTCCCGTCAGTTTCCACAGTAATATGACCATGAAGGTCAGTGCGGAAGATTCTGGCACCTGACGCATGTATTCGAGACAGGGCCTCTTTATGAGGCTTATTATATTTGTTCCCGGACCCTGCGGATATGACAGCAACTTCCGGGGCAACCTCTATAAGAAAACTTCTGGTACCTGCATTTCTGTCACCGTGATGCCCGACCTTTAATATGGTGCTTTTAATCTCTGTTCCTGAGGCAAGGATTCGCTTCTCTCCGATATGTCTGATATCACCGGTAAGGAGTATCGAAACTGCATTAAAAGATATCCTCATAACAATTGAATCTTCATTGATATTATCCGAGGGAGGGAGGATGGGGTTTAATACATCCAGCTTAACATCACCAAATTCCAGTACATTGCCTGCCCGGAGAATATGATATCTGGTCGAATCATTTCGAACAAGCCGGACATAATCCCAGAACAGCGTGCTCGTTTCATTATTAACACCATTGTCATAATAATGAGTGACTTTAAACTCATGAAGCAGATTGAATATGCCGCCTATATGATCATCATGGGGATGAGTCAGGATTAAATGGTCAATCCGGTTTATACCCAGTGCTCTTACATCATCTACGAGCATGGGGCCTGCTGCAGGGCTTCCTGTGTCTACCATAATAGTTGTACCATCAGGGAGATCAAGCAGGGTGCTGTCACCCTGACCAACATCGAGAAAATGAATTTTTAATGTATTATGGGGATTGTTTTTTAATAGACAATTATGATGACCGGAACAACCGGAAATAATGAATGATACAGATATGATAAAAAAAAATATTTTATGAAATATACTGCCTGTCATTTCCTGCTATTTTTTATTACATCAAAAGCTGCATTTAATCTGAGCGTCAGCTCTTGTGCCTTTTCCTGCAGTTCATGGCTGAGATGACTTACTTTATCAGGATGGGACTTGATCATCTTATCCTTATATGCTTTGCTGATTTCATCTAGAGATGATGCGTTTTTTACGCCAAGCACTCTGTATGCTTCATCCAGTGTCAATTCAGAATCAGTATATGATGTCCTTTTTTGCTCATCACCACTGGAACCGGTTTGCGAGTGGTACTGTTTAAACTGCTGTTTTCGTTTTGAATTTTTATAGATAACATAAAAAAGAGCCCCCGCAGCTATCAGATCGTCAATAAAAAGCGGATGTGCATCAAAGGGGCTGATGATGTAAATTGTCAGTAATACCGGCCAGAGCCTGCTTAATAAATTACCCATAATTTATTGGTCTATGTATTCATTATAACAGTATTGGTTTTTGATGTAAAAATGAATGGATAGTAATGAGAAGCAGTTTTCGTCAGGAAGTATAAGGCGCTGATTCAGGGAAAGACAAGAATTGAGGGCAGCAAAGAATCAATGAATTAAGGAATCTACTGTTCAATTGGGCCAAGGGGAACGGACAGGTCTATCTGTTTTTCACATTCACTGAGCCATTCTGAAAATTCAGGTATTATGAGGGGTTTTTTGAAAAAAGATACGCCCATGTCCTGCAGCAGTTTTTTATTTTTATTCTCGAGATCGCCTGAAATAACCGCTTTATGCCTGACATCGAGTTTGCAGCCTCTCTGATGCTGGCCCT
>CAMYJJ010000336.1 GCA_947258735.1 Thermodesulfovibrionia bacterium
GGATTATTGCCGCGAAGAAGACGAAACTGGGCCAGTTTATTCTCGGAGGTGTTGGTATCATCCAGACCATCCCCTCGTTAGCCCTCCTTGTGTTTATGATCCCTCTGCTCGGTATTGGAGGCCCCCCTGCTATTGCAGCACTTTTCCTGTACAGTCTATTACCTATTGTTCGTAATACGTATACGGGCATCCATGACATCCCTCTGCATATCCGGGAATCATCTGAAGCGATAGGGCTTTCTGCCGGTGCGCGCCTCAGAATAGTAGAAGTTTCCATGGCGTCCAGGTCCATCCTGGCCGGCATAAAAACGTCTGCTGTCATTAATATAGGAACAGCAACTCTTGGTGCGCTTATCGGCGCTGGTGGATATGGACAGCCCATTCTCACAGGCATTCGTCTGGATGATGTGGGACTGATCCTTCAGGGAGCACTGCCGGCAGCACTTCTGGCGCTGTTCGTTCAGGGGGCATTTGAACTTGCAGAGAGGCGGCTCGTGCCGAAAGGATTACGTCTAAAATCAATGGCATGATGAATGGGTTATGGTTCTAAAGAACCAACAGTGCCCGCCTGCGTAAACATCCTTACAATGTGATACGGTGGTTTGCCTTGAGATTCGCATTCTTTTTTAGTGAATCTTCAGGTCAAATCAGTGGGGTCAGATCTTTCCAGGCTGTCCGACAATTGTCATCCTGAACTTGTTACAGGATCTCAGCTTTATGCAACACATGGAAACTAAGAGATTCTGAAATAAATTCAGAATGACACGGAAGCTGATTGTCGAATTGTCGGACAGCCTGTTTCATCGTGACGGTTAGTATCATCATTAAACAGGCTGTTGAAAAACTTAATTTATATATTTTATCATCCGTTGCCGTCATTCCCGTGAAGACGGGAATCCAGTCTTTTCAGGATGTTACTGGATACCCGCCTTCGCGGGTATGCCATAATTATTGATCACAAAGAGTTTTTCAACAGCCTGTAAAGATCTGACCTTATACATTAAATTATCCACTTTTATTTAATTATTAAATACCTCGGGTCATGCTTAAATATTGATATATCATAATTTCAAACATCAATCCCCACTTTAATTCTACCGGAAGGTCCGATGAACCAGTGGGTTATGACATGTATCTCTTTGCTGGATCTGAAAAAGATGATATGATTGATATCATGTTTATGAAATGAGTAAAAGTATATCATTTAAGAAAATTTATATTAACGAGGTGATACGATGAGAAAACTGACATTTACACTGATTATTGTCCTTATAACGGCATTGTCAGGAATATCATATGCCCTTGACGTGGGTGACAAGGCACCGGGCTTTGAGGCCCCATCAACTCACGGCAATGTCATACTGTCTGAGTTTGAAGGAAAGAAACATGTGGTGCTGGCCCTGTATTACGCTGATTTTTCACCTGTCTGAACCGGTGAAATGCAGGCTTTCCAGCGTGACCTGGAAAAATTTGAAGCCCTCGACTCACAGGTACTGGGAGTAAGCGGCGACAGTCTGGTGACACATGCCAAATTTGCAGACAGGGATAACATCACCTTTCCTTTGATAACTGATAAAGATGGTCAAATTAAAAACATGTATGGCCGGAACAGAATCACATACCTGATAGACAAAAAGGGAGTCATCCGCTTCATCCAGACAGGGGTGCCTGAAAACAGGGATTTTCTCAAGGAGATTAAAAAACTGTCAAAGAATGAGAAAATTCAAAACTAAGAATATTAACAACAGGGTTCGGGAGTGAGAAAGCCGGTTTCCATGATTGTTATTGCACTGATCATACTGGGAATCATCTGGATTGCGTACAGTTATCTCTCTGTGAGGGGGATCGAACATCCAACATACGTTGTGCTGAAGAAATATCATGGATATGAAATCAGAGAATATGATTCACATCTTGTGGCTGAAGTTGCTGTAAAGGGAACACAGAAAGAATCACTCCGCATCGGTTTTAAAAAACTTTTCGATTATATCTCGGGGAATAATTCAAAACAGGAGTCCATAAAGATGACAGAGCCTGTTACCCAGCAGCCGGAGGAGAAATCTGAACGCATTGCCATGACAGCACCGGTTATGCAGGCACAGAGAGAGGACGCATATCTGGTGTCGTTTATGATGCCGTCAAGCTATACCCCGGGTTCTGTTCCGACTCCCAAAGATCCGGCAGTTACAATTGTGCAGAAAGAAAAGTATAAAGTTGCGGTCCTGCGGTTTGCGGGTTACGCTACTGAAGAAAAGATCATGAAAAAACAGGACCGGCTCAAGGAACTCCTTAAATCAGATGGTTATGAGATACAGTCATCTGCTCATATGGCATTTTACAATCCGCCCTGGACACCTCCTTTTATGAGGAGAAATGAAGTTATGTATTCAATACAATAGAGAATTTCTGTTAAGGTGTGATAATCACTATAGGAGTGTACATTTACTGTAAATACGAATATGACTTATTTCTTCCAAGTGACAAATGTCAAAGCTCAAATGTCAAATGAATTCCCAATGACTTAATATCAAAATAGCCTACTTAAGATAACCCGAACTCGCTGACTTCAGTTATAAAACCCATCTCATCCGCTTTACTTTTAATTAATTTCATTAAATGCCTTTGACCTTCAATTGACATTTGAGCTTTGACATTTGCCATTGTATCCAATATATCCCGCAAGTCATCATAAGCGTTTACAGGGATTGGATGTGTATGTAGTGTTTATCACACCTTCATTTAATCAGCCTTCAACTATACTGTGGTCTTCCCACATGAACCAGTTGCCGGTATCATCGAGATAGGAATGGGTATTGGAGAATACCCTGAAATGCTCCTCCTCTTCCAGGGCGAGTTTTTCAAACAGGGCCTTCTCCTTTTCATCTTTTGATTCAGCAGCATGTTTTTTGTAAAAATCAACACACTCCTGTTCCATGTCCATGGCTATTTTGAAAACCTCCATCTCATCAAGGGAGCATGCTGTGCTGGTGCGCATCTCGTCCTGCAGCGGTTCAAGGGAAGTCTTGATATTCTCGATTGGCGCAAGCTTCTGCATGTCTATCTCCATGTCCTTTACCATCTGGTTAAGACTCTCCAGATGATGCTTCTCATCCTCGAGGATAACAAGGAACATTTTCTTGCCTGCAGGGTGCCCGCATTTATCAGCCGCGTCCTGATAGTATTTGATTGCATCTTCCTTCATCTTGATGGCCATTTCTACAGCGTTCATATATTCCTCCCTTTTCTCGTTAATTTCGAAGAAATCATATATTATCAAACATCTGAAA
>CAMYJJ010000337.1 GCA_947258735.1 Thermodesulfovibrionia bacterium
AACCTCAGGGCAGAGACAACTGATTTTTTCATGGCCCTTCTGAATGCAATTCTCTTTTCAAGCTGCATCGCTATATTCTCGGCAACGAGCGTAGCGTCAAGCTCAGGCTTTCTTATTTCCTTAATATCAATCGAAAGCTCCTTACCCGTCATATCTTCCAGTTTCTTCTTGAGTTTTTCTACTTCTGCTCCTTTTTTGCCGATAATAATCCCGGGGCGGGCCGTATGAATGGTCGCCCTTATTTTCTGACCGGTCCTTTCGATCTCAATTTTGGGTACACCTGCATGGAACAGATTTGACTTTATAAATTTCTGTATGGACAGATCTTCATAGAGCAGATCTTTGTAGTTTTTTCTGGCAAACCATTTTGAGTTCCATGTCTTAATGATTCCCAGTCGTATACCTATCGGATGTGTCTTCTGACCCAAAACCTGAACCTCCTGGTCTATTCTTCCAAGATCACAGTTATGTGACTTGTTCTTTTTCTGATAACATCTGCCCTGCCCATGGCACGCGGCATCATTCTCTTCATGGTCGGCCCCTGGTCCACAAGTACATCTGATATGATCATTGCCTCAGGGTCTGCGACCTTTTTCTGTTCAGCATTTGCCATTGCCGACTTTAATACTTTTGCGATTATCTTCCCCCCTCTGTGAGGAAGGAATCCCAGATTTATCATGGCGTCCCCGGCTTTCTTGCCTTTAATGAGCGGGACAACCCTTCTGGCCTTTGTCGGCGATATTCGTATGAATTTTAATATGGCTTTTGATTCCACTATAAAAATTTCCTCGGTTATTTAACTTTCTTGTCTCCGGAATGGGACCTGAACGTCCTTGTGGGTGAAAATTCTCCCAGTTTGTGTCCTACCATGTTTTCCGTAACATATACGGGTATAAACTTTCTTCCGTTATGTACGGCCAGGGTATGCCCTATAAATTCAGGAGTAATCGTGGACCTTCTTGACCATGTCTTGACGACATTCCTTTCGTTCTTTTCATTCATGGCTGAGATCCGCTTCATCAGCTTGTCATCCACATACGGTCCTTTTTTTAATGATCTCGGCAAATCAATTCCTCCTGCATCTTAATTGACTATTTTTTCTTTCTTCTCCTGACAATAAACCTGTCAGTCCTTGGATTTTTTCTTGTCTTTTTACCTTCCGGCTTGCTCCAGGGTGATACGGGCGGCCTTCCTCCTGAACTCTTTCCTTCACCTCCGCCAAGAGGATGGTCAACCGGGTTCATGGCAACACCCCTTACATGAGGTCTCTTTCCCTTCCAGCGGCTTCTTCCGGCCTTGCCTACCGATATATTTTCTTTTTCCACATTACCAACCTGGCCAATGGTAGCCATGCAGTTGGAAGGAACATATCGTACTTCAGATGAAGCAAGTTTCACCTGACAGAGCTTCTCATCTTTTGCAACAAGCTGGGCATATGCACCTGCACTTCTGGCAATAATGCCTCCCTGTCCCGGTTTTAATTCGATATTGTGAATTATGGTACCAAGTGGTATATTTTTCACTGGCAGAGTGTTCCCTGTCTTGATTTCAGATCCTTCACCCGAGACAAGTGAATCTCCTACCTTAACTCCCACAGGGGCCAGTATATATCTTCTTTCACCATCAGCATATTTAAGCAATGCAATACGGGCCGTTCTGTTAGGATCATACTCAATCGTTTCAACTGTTGAGGGAATATTCAGTTTATTCCTCTTGAAATCGATTATCCTGTAAGCCCTTTTATGGCCTCCGCCTTTTTGCCATGACGATATACGTCCCGAACTGCTTCTCCCGCCGGTCCTCTTGATCGGCCGTAACAGCGGCTTGTAAGGCTTATTTGTTGTTATCTCTGTAAAATCAGACCCGCTCCTGAAGCGGGTGCCTGCTGATGTCGGTTTATATTTTCTTATTCCCATTTATACACCTTCAACAAAATCGAGATGTTCACCCTCTTTGAGTGCTACTATGGCCTTTTTCCAGTCCGGCCTCCTGCCTTCAAACTTGCCCATTCTTTTTTTCTTGCCCCTGCAATTCATGGTTCTTACGCTATCGACTTTTACCTTAAATATGTCTTCTACGGCCTTTTTGATCTCTATCTTGTTTGCGTCTCTTGCAACCCTGAACAGGACTTTATTGTCCGTCTCTTTCATCAATGTACCTTTTTCTGTCAGCATCGGACCGATAAGGACCTCATATGAATTCTTCATCCCAGAAACGCCTCTTTCATTCTTTCCAATGCATCTTTCGAAACGAGAAGTTTTTCATGTGACAGTACAGAGTACACATTAAGCGCATTTACCCGTGCTACATGAACCCGTGGAATGTTTCGCGCTCCCAGTTCAAGATTCTCATTCTTATCAGGCACAACTATTAATACACTATCTTTAAGTCCAAGCCCGGAAAGCAGTTCTTTCACTGCTTTGGTTTTTGGTTCATTAATATCTATCCCGTCTATAACCATTATTTCTCCGTCAGCACGTTTGGCAGAAAGAGCGGAACTGAGCGCTGCCCATTTCACCTTCTTGGGCAGTTTGTAAGAATAGTCACGAGGCAATGGACCAAAAATTATTCCTCCGCCCCTGGTTAAAGGAGACCTGTTGGTACCCTGCCTTGCACGCCCGGAACCTTTCTGTCTGAAGGGTTTTCTTCCTCCCCCCCTGACATTTGCCCGGTTCTTTGTCGATGCATTTCCCTGTCTCTTGTTGGCAAGATGATTTCGAACCACTTCATGGAGGAGGCCTTTTTTAACTTCTACACCGAAAATATCATCGGGCAGGTCTGCCTTACCCACTGATTCATTAGCCTTGTTTAACAGATCTACCTGTGCCATCAGCCTTCCTTCACATCCTTGGCAGCAGCGAGAGGGGCATTCGAAGATATTACTACACAACTGCCGTTTGCACCCGGGACTGCTCCTTTTACAAGCATTACATTCTGGTCTGCTTTTATGTCATAGACTTCTATATTTTTCGTTGTAACTCTGGCAGCCCCCATATGTCCCGGCAGGGCCTTCCCTTTAAATACCCTTGATGGTGATGAACTCTGTCCCATGGAACCGGGCGCCCTGTGAAACATGGACCCGTGCGATGCCGGTCCGCCCTTAAAATTATGCCTCTTCATGACACCCTGGAATCCTTTTCCCTTTGACGTGCCTGTGACAGTTACCTTTTCACCGGGAGAAAATATGCCCACCGTAACATCATCACCTGCATTAAATCCATCCATCTTTACTTCTTTCAGGAATCTGTATGCCGGAGATTTCGTTTTAGCAAAATGCCCCAG
>CAMYJJ010000338.1 GCA_947258735.1 Thermodesulfovibrionia bacterium
GTCATTTGATGATAATTCCTGGAAAGTATATGATCCTGCACATCCGGAATTAAGTGATTTGCAGACAATGAAGCCATACCATGGATATTGGATCAATGCACGTGAATCAACAGATTGGACATTGCCATAGGGATACTTCATGAGAAATAGCATGGATGAAGACAGTATGTTAAATGTAAGGTCATATTATGAGCCATAACATGTATAACGTAGCAGTTCTGCTTATATTTATTATCAGCCTGTCAGGTGTTAGTAATGTAACAGGAGATCAAAGCCGGACATGGTCGTTTGAACTGGTTGATCTCTCAATCCCGGACGCCTTATCAAAAATAAGTCATGAGTCCGGGATTGATATATTCCTTGAAGGGGATACAAACAACATGGCAATTACTAAATCATATAACAATATTACTCTTGATAACGTATTTATGGATATGTTGAGCGATCTGAGCTTTATTGTACTATTCAGTTATACAGACCGGAACATATCCAGAATTAATGTATGGGTTATACCGGAGGCATCTGCCATGAACAGAAACATGCATGCTCCCGACCCTTCTCCTAAAACAGAAAATACAGTTGGAAAGCCGGTAACTAATCATGGTCAACTACAGAAAATAGTACATACTCCTGTCCTGTCCGGGACAATTAATGAAACTGCCGGGAACAGGAACAATACTTCTGTACAGAAGAGCAGTACAGTCAATACTTCCCTGCCTGTACGTCAGGCATCCGGTGTCATTCAGCATTCAGGCAGATCAATCACTCAAAAGAAAGAACCATTTTCTGATCATGATAGAATCATTGATACTCAGGACAATTTCAATAATAGTGCGCCTTATGAGCAAAAGCAGATTGGCGGTCTTGAACCACCTCCCATGCCTCCGGTCATGATACAGTTAGAGGAAAAATAAATGTATATCAGGAAAATATCATTTAATGAGCAATAATTCATTACAGGAAATCAACATGAAGACATTAAAGGTCATCGCGGGCATTATTTTGATGTTATTATTACTGCCAACTTTTGCTAGTGCACAGCCACCACCTCCTGCGTTCAGGATAGGAGGGACTGTTACTGTGGATGGCACATTGATAACTCAATCAACACATACAGGATATACCTTTGAAGTAACGAAGCAGGATGGTTCTTCTTACGTGCCTGCTGCTGAAGATACTGACGGATTAAATTTATCAAATGTGTATTTTATAGATGTTCCCATTTCTGACGCACTGAGTCAGCCCGATGGAGCAGATCCTGGTGAAACCGCCATTATCCATGCATTTTATAACAGTGACGAGCTTGTTATAACTTCACCCGCTAATGGCGAATTTAAGGTTGGCAACTCTGGAGATACCCTGTCGTTACATATTGTAGCCCGCAATAACAATGCGCCTACCAGGCCGCAACTTATTTATCCATTTACTGAGCAGGATTGTTCAGAATCAACTGAACAGTTCATCTGGCAGAAAAGTTCTGATCCTGATGGTGAGGAGCTTACCTATGAATTACATATATGCGAAGATGAAAACCTTACAACAGAATGTATCATCGATAAAAATATCGCTCATATTGACAGCAGCCATATTTACTATGCAGGTATTGGGTCATGGGTGCTAATCTCAGGTTTATGTCTTATCGGCGCAGTCTTCAACAGGAGGAAACTAACCATGCTCTTTATGGCGCTCATATGTATCGGGCAGCTCACCGTATCCTGTGGAAGCAGTACGAGTAGCACTGAAGGGACATGTGAACACCCTGCAGTACCGGAAGTGAACACTCAAAATGACATCGTCCGGGAAATATCAGGCCTTAAACCGGGAACCAGATATTACTGGAAAGTTATTGTTTCAGATACGAGTGGTAATATAGCTCATAGTGAAATTAGGGATTTCACAACTCAATAACGTATGAAGTTTTAAACGTCCTATTATTTAATTGCATGTTCATTCATCTAAATCGTTATTATCCTCTGTTATCATCTCTTTTCATTTCGGATATACTCACTTTGTTCTAAATATAATGTAAGAACAGTTCTCCTTTTAATCCAGTCCACAACTTGCTACTCGATTTTCTTTTTTATTTATACCACTTAGGGCTTATTAACAGATTGTTTCAGTAATTAAAGTTTTGTATATATATACCGAATAGATACATAGATCGTTCTAAAGGAACACTGCACCATTGGAAATTTGAATTAATCATCAGGAAGGAACAGAATGCTTGTAATAATTGGCCTGATTGTTGTTTTTGGCTCTGTCATCGGAGGGTATGTTCTGCATCATGGTAACCTGCATGTCCTCTTTCAACCAACTGAGCTTCTTATCATCGGCGGGGCTGCAGTTGGGGCTTTCATTATTTCATCCCCCGGAAAAATCCTCAGTATGGTCACGAAGAAGACGATGCGAGTGCTGTCTTCCAAGAGCACAAGCAAAGAAGAGTTTCTTGAAATGCTCGGCGTACTTAACTCTGTTTTTTCAAAAATGCGAAAGGAAGGGCTCATTGCTGTTGAAGGTGATATTGAAAAGCCGGAGGAAAGTCCTATCTTCAGCAAGTATCCAAGCATATTAAAAAATCATCATGCCCTTAATTTCCTATGCGACAACCTCAAGGTAATAATTTCTACAAACGTTACGCCTCATGAGCTTGATGATGTTATGGAAATCGAACTCGAGGCCCATCATCATGAGGCCCTCATTCCTGCGCACAGCATTAATAAGATAGCCGACGGACTGCCTGCACTGGGAATCGTTGCTGCTGTTCTGGGGGTCGTTATAACAATGGGTAAAGTAAGCGAACCGCCTGAAATACTGGGAGCCAGCATTGGCGCTGCGCTGGTGGGAACATTTCTCGGTGTACTGTTGAGTTACGGATTTGTCGGGCCCATAGGTACCAATCTCGAATATATAGCAGAAGAAGATTTAATTGCTTTTAAAGTAATTAAAATAGCCCTTGTTTCTTTTGTTGGAGGCGCGGCACCACAGATTGCGGTTGAGTACGCAAGACGGGTGATGCCGTCGGGGGCAAAGCCGGGTTTCACTGAGCTTGAAGAAGCCCTTCGGTCATGAGTAACCGCAAACCTGTAATTATAAAAAAAGTAAAGAAGGTTACAGGCGGCGGTCATCACGGGGGGGCGTGGAAGGTAGCGTACGCAGACTTTGTAACGGCCATGATGGCCTTTTTCCTTCTCTTGTGGCTTCTCTCCATGGTCTCGGATGAAAAACGGGCCCGTATATCTGAATACTATAGAAATTTCAGCCTTTACTCTG
>CAMYJJ010000339.1 GCA_947258735.1 Thermodesulfovibrionia bacterium
TCTGTCATTCTCAGGTTATATCCTATTCTGTCGAAAACGTAGCGTCTGTCATATTCAACTAATGCATCATCCGTGTAGTACCTGTTGCCTGATACATCCTTCTGGTTAATTCTTCCGAACTCCCTTAAAGACCTGCAGTTCACCTCCAGTTTTTCATCGTTAGTGACGATCATACCACCTTCTCCGGTTGTCATATTATGTGCAACAAAAAAACTGAATGAAGATATCGCACCATAACTTCCGACTATTTTTCCGTTGATAGATGACCCATGCGCCTCACAACAGTCTTCAAGTACTACAAGCTTATTCCTGTCTGCTATTTCCATCAGCCGCGGCATATCAGCAGGGTAACCGAGAGTATGAACAGGCATGAGAACCCGGGTCTTATCCGAGATCGCCCCCTGGATCTGCTCGGGGTCCATATTTAATGAATCACGTTCGACATCAACATACACCGGTGTGAGGCCTGCCTGGATCAGAGGCATTGCTACAGTGGAAAATGTGGCTGCAGGCACGATCACCTCGTCCCCATCCAAAAGGTTGTAAGCTTCTTTTAATGCAAGTATAGCTAATTATTTCGCTGACGAACCGGAATTTACTGCAATTCCTATCTCTCCACCAATATATTCTGAAAAAGAACTTTCGAATTTTTTTACATTGGGCCCCTGGGAGATCCATCCTCCTAGGATCGTCCTTATGGCGCCTATGGCCTCTCTTGAATCATATGCAGGTTCGCTCAGAAATATTTTATCTATTTCGTCTGTCTGCTCGTCTGATTGTTTGTCATAATATTCTCTGACTAATTCCTCGATCTTTATCAGAATTTGTTTCATATTAGGTCCTTTCCTGAATCATGAAAATTAACTGAAGCTTATTATCGTTTTACGCAGGCCATCAGCAAGTGAATATTCTGGCTGCCAGCCCAGCACGGAATGTATCCGGGTCACATCAAGCTGGTGGTCTGTATCCGCTTTGTTCCCTGTACCGGCAGGAACACTGAATTCGATCTTTTTTTCAGTGCCAAGCTCCTCTGCAAGTACCTTGACAACCTCCCTGATGGATACAGCCTTGCCGGTACCAACATTCAGGGCGTCATAATCAAAATCTTTATCTAATAAAACAGTTACTGCAGCGGCAAATGCGTTAGCAACATCATCCACAAACACAAAATCTCTTTTTACGTCTCCGGCTCCAAATTTTGCTGCCGGCTCAGGGCTTTTCAGTTTCATTATGGCCTGAGGAATAAACTGTGTATCACCTGAACGGGGTCCGTATACAGTGCTCATCCTGAATGATGCAGCCCTGAATTGGCCGGAAACAGCCCTTGCCTTTATAATCGCCTCTGATGCCAATTTAGTGGCCCCCAGGTTCTCCCCGGGGATAGTCAGGGATTCCTCTTTGAATGGAATAGCACTATTGCTGGAATATATATACACACTGCTTGCGTATAAAAACAATTTTGCTTTTGCTGAAACAGCATAATCCGCAACATTCGATGTCATCAGTATATTAGACGCGGCCTGCGTAGACAACTCGTCAGGTTTTACAAATGTACGTCTATCTCCGGCCAGGTGAATTACAACATCAATTTCCTCGGGAAGCTTCTTCAGTAGTTCACTGTCCATCAGGTCGCATTCAATATATGTATAGTTTGGCAGGTCTGCCAGAGAGAACGAGCTTCTACCTGCACCTGATATGACAGCATTAGAATTTTTTTTTGACAGGGTCTCTACCACCCTGGTACCTATAAATCCACTTGCTCCGGTAACTAGTATGCGCACCTGATCCATTACCGTATTGGCTTTCCCGCGTAAAGGCCCCAGCAATCGATCACCTTATGATCGTTAAACTTAATATCTCGATATTCATTATGCGGGCACCCGATAAAAATTAATTCGCAAGAACCAAGAACCGTCTCTATTGAAGAAAATCCAGGATCATTAATATAAGGATCGGTGCATAATACATTTGCGCCTTCATACTGCAGAAGCTTTTTAAGTTTATATGCAAGAGACTCTCTGCTGTCATCATTATTCGCCTTAAAAGCCATTCCAAGTATACCTACTTTTTTCCCTTCCATCTCGAAATTGATCTTCCCCTGCTCAACAAGAAAGTCCGGCAATGTTTCGTTTATCAGCATAGAAGCATGTCCTAATGCAAAGTTCTGGCGGTTGAAACTCGCAAGCTGCATAGTGTCCTTGAATAGGCATGGTCCAGCAGCAAAACCAGCCATCGGAAAGTCTGCAGCCCTCTCATAGTCAAACATCATGGCATCCCGTATTTTATAAAAATCCATGCCTTTTTCAGCTGCTATCATGTAAAACTGGTTTGCAACAGCGAATTTTATATAACGCCATGAGTTGCTGAAAAGCTTTGCCAGCTCAGCCTCTTTCATATCTAACTCAATGATACTTGAAGTCATTGTTGAAAATATCTCTCTTACCGTTTCCAGTGTATCCTTGTCACTGGCTGAAATAATCTGCGGTATTTTCTCTAATTCTATCAATGCCTTACCTTGCGCTATGCGCTCAGGACAAAAACTTACGCCAACCTTTATTCCTTCAGCAATCAGAGAGGCATGTATCTTTTCTGACAATCCCGGGAACAACGTGCTCCTCAACACAAGGATCTGACCTTCTTTTAAATAAGGTTTTATTTGATTAATTACTTCAAAAACAGGCGACAAATCAGGATTGAGATGTTCATCAACAGGTGTTCCGACGGTCAGAACTATTACATCACAACTGGATATCGCTTTATGTTCAGTTGTAAAGATAACGGACTCTTTAACTTCCTGAAGCAACTCCGCACCACCCTCTTCCAGAAACGGGAATGTACCCTTTTTGAGCATCTCGATCTTTTCAGTGTCAGTATCCATAAGAGTAACTGTGAAGCCGTTTTTTGCGAATAAGAGTGAGAGTGGCAAACCAACATGTCCGCCTCCTCCGATAACTGCTATACGTATTGATTTATTATCCATTGATCACTCCAGTTTGATATTGGATTTCCCTATCCTTTCGAATAGTTATCCGGAAGATATATATTTTCCCATATTTTCGGGGCAAGAAGCAAATTTATTCCATTATTAGATAAATATATTTACAATAATTGCAAATCCAGAGAGGGCACAATAAAAAACTTTTTTGATGATACAATAATTTTATAGATTCATAAATTATCAACCATTCTATTACCGACACTTAATACAGCACAGAAACTGTCTTATAAAATATGCAGTAGATTTAATTTTTCGAAATAAATCTTACGTG
>CAMYJJ010000340.1 GCA_947258735.1 Thermodesulfovibrionia bacterium
ACCTTCATCACTCTGGTGATATTTCATCGCATCAACTGATAACGCATCCCCTCTACGTCTATCGGGAACTGCAGACTTCATGCGCATCGCAATTTCATGTTCTTCTCTATTTCGGTTCATTACGCTATCTCCATATGATTACCAAACATACATCCTTAATAGGATCGTCCGGTTCCGGTTACAGCCACACTTCCAAATCTCGCTATCCCTCTAACAGAGTTCATAAACCCGCCAAAAAAGTTTTTAACTACGTCCTTTGGCACGATCACTATATCCTTGTCTTTTAAAACGATGTCCTTATTCGTCTCAAGTATTTCGTTATAATCAACCTCAATGATATCCATAGTAGCTTTTCCACTGTCCCGGTAAATTCTTATCTGATTCTGTTTCGCACTGAAATCGAATCCCTTTGCCATGGAAATGGCCTGTGTCAATGTAATGGACCCCTGCATGACAAACGATCCGGGTGATCTTACAGACCCGTTTACAAATACAACCCCGCCTGCAGGGACGTGAACAATATCACCGGCAAACACCGGAATATTCAACCTGACCTGTCCGCCAATAAGAAGGTCTCTTATATTGATTACTATGGTTTCGCCTTTTCTCTGGATATAACATATGTCCCCGGCTTCTTTCGTGAGTCCTCCTGAAATTGATAATATATCGAGCAAGAAATTCTGACGGGTCACCGTATATACCTGGGGAGATCTAATGGCTCCTAATACGGTAATGTTCTGGCTTCTATACTCCTTTACAAACACACTTACAATCGGGTCCTGTAAATATCGAAGAAGTTTTTCACTAATTACTGCTTCTGCTTCTGTAACAGTCAGACCACCAACCATTATTTTTCCGGTAAGAGGCAGTTTAATATATCCGGTACTGCTGACCCTGACCGTCCCTTTCAGTTCATCCACCTGGAAGACATCTATCTGTATAAGATCGCCAGGTCCTAAAATATAATCACCTCTATATGCTGAAATGATCGGTTTATCCGGAACCAGCTCACTCTCTTCCTCACTGATAAACTCCTCTTCATCTGCAGTATCAACTTCTGGTGAAATCACGTTGTCTTCTTTGATGGCGCTGTCCGGTTTCATCTCTGGCGGGACAGATGTAACTTCCTTACCGGACGAGGGAACAACAAGGGCAACTGGTTTAACTGCTTCCTTCTTACTGCAGGCTACAATTGTAATAATAAGTAATACTAGGCTTACATATTTTATATTTAATAGGTGCATCGTCTGTATTGGATTTTTATTACGTCAGTTTATGTAAGAATCGATGATTCGCTGCCTGCTGGTCTGATTCCTGAATGTAATGCTGCATTTCTGTAAGTTTTATACATGATACGTGCCATAATAGCAAGTTGCTAGACCATCCAGGCACTGCTCCGCCTTCTCAGTTACAGTATAAGCAACTCAAATATCTATAACTGCCAGAACTATACATACAAACTAGATAGTATACTTTTTTTAATGCAAACAATACTAATCAATATTATCGGCAGTATTCATATATACTTAAATAGAAATATTGAAGTATCATAGTGGCACCGCAAATGCCCGCAGGTTCTCAAATCAAAAAAAAGCCGCCCCTGCCTAAATCAGAGCTGGCAGGCCGGCTGTATTTATGCTATGTTCAAAAACAATGTCATTCCCCACAGATTACAAAATGTATATTAATAATCCCTATGAATATATGCAGCTACAAAAGTGATAGAAATACCAGCGTTTTACTAGGAAAAATATAACATATAAGACTAAACATGTCAATTTTATTACCGATTTTGTCAACCCTCTTATCGTTTGTCGAGAAGTTGCCAATTCATATCTTCTATCCTATAAGGAATTATATTAATACAGGTTAAAGATTATGTTAATCTTAATTCATGAAAAATGACTCTTATCTATTTGTATTAAACAATATTTATTTTGCTTATCCGCGATCTGAAAACATTCTTGAGAACATCAATCTCAAAGTCAGACAGCATGATATAATCATTGTAAAAGGAGAATCCGGAACAGGGAAAAGCAGTTTTTTAAAACTCTTTAATCGGTTTAGTGATGTCATTGAGGGAACGTTAATGTTCCGTGGAAGGAACCTCAGTGAATATAACGTTGACGAAATACGCGGTTCAATTATGTACCTTCCTCAACTCCCGCATGTCATAGAAGGAACTATCGAGGAAAATCTCATCTTCCCATTTCAGTTTCAGACCCATAGCAATAAATATTTTGACAGGAAAAGAGCTCAGGAGCTGTTTGATTATTTTCATCTGAATTTATCAATTGACAATGATGCCCTGACGTTATCCGTGGGTCAAAAGCAGAGAATGGCCCTTATCAGGACAATTTTACTCGAACCTGAGGTTCTGCTATTGGATGAGCCCGGTTCTGCGCTTGATGAAGTCAATCAGGGTATTCTTGAAAACCAGATTGCATTACTTACAGAATCAGCAGGCATAACGGTGATCATGGCAACTCATTCTCATCTGTGCTTCAAAAACAGATATCACAGGGGATTTATCATACAGGAAAAAAACCTGATTGAGGACACCTGCAATTAAATTCATATGAACTGGTTAAATGCATGCAATCTGAAATAATAAACATCTCATGGGTACACGTGTCGATTGCAACCCTGTTCATCGTTGCAGCCGGTGTATGTTCAATATATTTAAAGCTGGGACTGGAAAGAGACCTGCTGGTGGGAACTTTGAGAACATTCCTTCAGCTTGCTTTACTCGGATACGTACTTAAAGCAGTTTTTTCCGTTAGTAATCCTGTTGTCGTTATTCTGCTTTTTTCATGTATGATTTTCTTAGCTGCCAGAATAATCTCGGGGCGGGTACAGGAGAAGCGGGTTCCTTATTTCCTCCCTGTTCTTGCATCCATGTTTATCAGCTACATGATAATCAACATGTTTGTCATGTCAGTTATCATTCATGTTGAACCGTGGTATTATCCTGTCTACTTCATCCCTGTTGGTGGCATGATAATCGGCAATTCAATGAATGCCATTTCACTTTCAATACACACCTGGTTTGAGGGACTGAAAAAAGACAGAGACCGTGTTGAATTGTACCTTTCCCTTGGCGCGAGTCCGCGGGAAAGCACGGACCGCAATTTCATGGAATCAGTTAAGTCAGGCATGATACCGTCGATAAATGCCCTCATGTCAGTAGGTGTGGTCTCAATTCCCGGAATGATGACAGGTCAGATGCTCGCAGGAACTGACCCCCTGATCGCAATAAAATAT
>CAMYJJ010000341.1 GCA_947258735.1 Thermodesulfovibrionia bacterium
TACTCCCCAACAGTAATACCTTATTAACAGATAATTTTCAGTAGGCATCGAACAGGAGATATGCGCCAGGGTTTTATCCGGTATATCTCTTTTTTTATTAGTAATTCAGACGAGGAGGTTTTGATGGATGATTTCTTGATTGAGTTGGGAGTTTCCATTATTTTCCTGTTTCTGTTTATCCTCGCGCTCGAAATGTGTGAGGTCATGTATCAGGTGCTCGTGAAAATACGAAGAAGGAGGTTGATATGCTGGAAGAAAATAATGTCTCGTCCAAGGATGCAGGCATTGACAACACAACAGGATTTGCAAGAGAGACCGGTTATGAAAATACCGAGACAATAGCCACACTCCTGGGTCCCATATTCAGACTTCCGCGAGCAGGGGTTATTAGACCCGGCATCAAAGTACTGAAGAAGGGATGCTCAAATCAGGACAAAGAAATGTATACCAACATGACATCAGAAGGGGCCACATGGGATGAAATTGATCGAATTCTTGGTTCCGGTGAATATGGAAAAAGCAAACTGATCCCGACGAATGTCGACTACTTTACCGTAAGAGCAGAAGACTGCAAAAACTCAGATGATGCGAAGAGATTGCATGACCTCTATGCGGACAGTGATGGTAAGATCAGAAACCTTCCGGTGTGGTTTCCTGTCAACGAGTGGTATAACATCATTCCTCATGGCCTGAGAGTCTTTGGTAAACAGGCTGGTCTTAAATTTCACAGTCATTTTAAAGAAAGACGTGATGAAGGAGGGAAAGTTACAGGATATTCCAGAGTGTGCAGGTTCCCGCTCCAGGTTGAGCAGGGAAAAAGAGTTTTTGGAGGAAGAAAGTGGGGAGAAAGACTGTGTGAGCCTGAAAACTGTCCGGTATATCAGAAAGGTGAATGCACGTTCGGCGGTGTCATACAGTGTTATATACCTGGAGTAAAAGGTGTTGGTGTATGGCTTATACCCACTACGTCATGGTACTCCCTTTCCAACATTAAAAGTGCTCTTGAAATGGTCTCAAATGTAACCGGAGGGAAAATTGCCGGTCTCGTAGGTGGAAGACCGATCTTCAGAATACGAAAGGCAGCAGATACGGTCTCAATGATCAATACCGATTCTGGAAGCGCTCAAAAAGTGGAACAGGAGCTTATTTATTTAGATGTTGATATTGACATGACCGAACTGGCGGCCTACTACGAAAAGTCTCAAGTGCTTGGTCGCGGCATCTCAGCCGCACAACTTTTATCTACGCAACCGTATAAGTCTCATGAGTTTTCGGGATCTGACCAAAATTTAACAGCGACACCAGAAACTTCAGAAGATTTACACAGCAGTGAAACTCATGCAGACAAAAGTCTGGCAGTAAATGCCGGGCAACTCTTTTCTGAACTCTCAAGAAAATACAGAGATAAGGATGTGGTTAAGAGCAAACTGAAGGAACTTGCCGGAGTGAGCAGTTTTTACGAACTCGATGAAGAGAAAGCGGAAAATGCATTACAGGCGCTTAAGAACGGTGAACCTGGAGAAGTGAAACAACTTTGTAGAGTTATGTCACAGATGTATGGTAATGGTGACAAGGATAAGATAAATCATGAATTAGCAAGACTCACTGGAGTCAGTTCTTTTGAAGAGCTGACAGGAAAGCAGGCACAAGAGGCATTCGATAAGCTGACTGCTTCTGTGCTGAGCGAATTTTAAAAAAATATGGAGGTATACCATGAGTAAACAAATTGGAGCATTATGGGCAAAGAACTATGATAAGGATGGCGAGGAAAAACAGTTCATGTCCGGAGTAATTGATCTCGGGGTTCTTGGGGAAATTAATATTGCAGTTTTCAGCAATGACAACAAGAAAGATCCGCGGCATCCGGACTACAATGTGGTCCTGAGCAAGAATAATGGGAGAGGTGAATCGAATAAGGAAGATGCCTCTGATATGAAACCATTCTAAAAGTAACTCGAATATCAGGATAATGCTTGATTAGACTGATATTCCATTAGAACAATGAAAAGGGCATATGAGATTGTATAACTCTATGCCCTTTTTCTTTAATCATAAGATATCGAAAAGAGGTGATATATGGAAAGAGAAGTGATAGAAAAGGCCAGAGGAATAAACCTGCCGGCCTTCATTGAATGTGTATCAGGCCAGACTCCTCAGCGAAAACGTGCAAATGGGATGTTTTATTTCTCCCCATTCAGAACAGAAAACGTTCCGTCTTTGCATGTTTCATTTAAGAATGGACTATGGCTCTGGTATGATCACGGATCAGCTGAGCATATGGGAGGAGATGCTATTGAATTTGTGAGAAATCTGAAAGACTGTTCATTCAATGAGGCTATAGAGATCCTTCTGGATTTTGATGGTCATGAATTAACTCCTGGCAGACGGACAAGCCGGAAAGATAGTGTGAGATATGAGCAACATACTCGATACTCACATAGCAACAGCGCTAAACTTCGAAAGATCTTCAGGGTGCGTGAATTCTATGATCGATTGTCTGATAACTACACCACAACGATGAAAAAGTATTTCACTGACCGCGGTCTAAGATTTCATGAGGAGATAGGCTGCAAGGTCCATTTCCACTTCATCGACAAAGTGAGATACATCGTCTTTCCCTTACCATATCAGAAAAACATGAGAGGATTGGAGCTGAAAGAGATATGCAGTCTTGAAAAGGATCTTGGACTCATTGATGAAAGGAAAAAAAGAAAAAACTACGGTACGAAAACGTTATGGTTGTTCAAAAGAAATGCTTCCCGATTGCTTGTTACCGAATCCATCGTTGACGCTCTTGCAGGAGAGATTATTCTCGATGATTACAACATCTCACTCGCAGCTCTCAATGGGGTAGGGCAGGTATCGCAGCTGGATCAGATGATGAAAGCTCTGAAACCTAAAAAAGTTCTGCTCTCCATTGATAAGGACATAGCAGGAGAAGAAGCAACAAGAATTGCAAAACAAATATTATTAAAAAACAGAGTCGTACATGAGGTTCTGAAGATTAAGCAAAAAGACCTTTTCAGGGAACTTCATTCGACTAAAATGAAAGAGGTGAATCAACATGCTGGAAATACAGGATAAGAATGAAATACCTTTTAGCAGAAACGCTTGTGAGAATATCTGCCCGGACTGCGGAGCTGCACTTTGCCCGGAAGAAGGGTGCATGAAGTGCTACTTATGCGGATTTAGTAAATGCTGATTTAAGATACATTATTATATAGAAGGCGTATGGGATGAGTTCCTGTGCGCCTTTT
>CAMYJJ010000342.1 GCA_947258735.1 Thermodesulfovibrionia bacterium
AGAATATTGTCATTGTAGGCCTTGACCACGTTTTTTGCTTCTATCACTACATCCCCCAAACGTGGTCCGGGCGGAATATAGATCTCGAGCTCCTTTGACCGCTTTTCGGTATCCTGGCGGAGGAGTTCCTCATATGAACTTATTCGAGCCTTGGACTTGGCATGACGGCCTTTTGGTGACATCTGTATCCATTCAAGCTCACGCTGAAGGGTCTTCTGCCTGTCGCTTTCGGATTTTTCTTCCTGCTGCAAACGCAGTCGTTTCTGTTCCAGCCAGGAGGAATAATTTCCTTTCCAGGGGATTCCCTCTCCCCTGTCGAGCTCGAGTATCCAGCCTGCCACATTATCAAGAAAGTAGCGGTCATGGGTCACAGCTATAATAGTGCCGGCATACGACTGGAGATGATGCTCAAGCCATGCAATAGTTTCCGCGTCAAGGTGGTTGGTCGGTTCGTCAAGGAGCAGGATATCGGGCTTCTGCAGAAGAAGCCTGCAGAGAGCCACCCGTCTCCGTTCACCTCCGGATAGTATCTTGACAGGCGTCTCACCCGGCGGGCAGCGCAGTGCGTCCATGGCCATTTCCAGACGTGAATCCAGGTCCCACGCATCAAGTGCATCAAGTTTTTCCTGAACAATTCCCTGCCGCTCAATCAGTTTACTCATTTCATCATCGGACATGGGTTCTGAAAACTTCTCATTGATAAGGTTATATTCCCTGAGTGCTTCTACTGTCTCCCCTGCACCTTCTTCGACAATTTCACGCACTGTCCTGCTCTCATCGAGTACGGGTTCCTGCTCCAGAAGACCGACAGTATGGCCCGGCGACAGGACAGCCTCGCCGTTAAACTCTTTATCAGTCCCTGCCAGTATGCGAAGGAGGGAACTTTTTCCTGAACCGTTGAGGCCTATAACACCGATCTTTGCTCCGTAGAAATATGAGAGATAGATATCTTTCAGAACAGGCTTTTTGTTATAAAACTTTGAAACTCCAACCATGGAGTAAATAATTTTATTTGGTTCGCTGCTCATCTTCTTTTGGTCCTTTCTTTAATTTCCTGCTCTTCACTGAACAGAGATGATCCCTGTCACTGAATCTGACATAAAAGTATACCACAAACAAAAAAAGATGCTATTTATCTGATTGTTACGTCTGATCCGTGAGAAGACATGACCGGGTATACAAAATGTCCTGGTCAGGCAACATCACCTGTAGAGGAAAGATGAACTTTGTTATTTTGTTTGATAGGTATAAAATATAGAGATAAGGTAATGGTGAAATGAGGTGGGTAAAAGATGAAAAAAAGGAATGCGAATATACTATACTTACCCTCTCTTCTTATCTACATTATTTTCTCGCTGGCGTTATTCGTTCCTGAAGCAGACCTCCTGGAAGCAGTGACCCATAAGCATAAGGATATAGACAAAAAAGTCGAAGTCCTGCTCTCCTATGAACATGTGGAAGATGAGATTATAGTCAAATTCAGGGGCTCTGGAAAGACCGATACTTTATTAAAGAGACTGTCCCGGGATGTTAACGCGGAAATTAATGCGGTTGTAAAGAAAAAATTTAAATCACTCCGGGGCAGTGAAGTTGTAAAGCTTCCTCAAAGCATGACTATCAAGAAGGCCTTAAAATATTATCTGAAAAATCCTGATGTGGAATATGCAGAGCCGAATTACTATGTGTACGCAACGGCAATCCCTGATGACCCGGAATTTGATAACCTGTGGGGTCTTCACAACAGCGGGCAGAGCGACGGTACTGATGATGCGGATATAGATGCTCCGGAAGCGTGGGATATCACAACGGGATCAACAGGGACTGTTATTGCTGTTGTGGACACTGGTGTGGCTTACGAACATCCTGATCTGGCACAAAACATCTGGATAAACATGGGTGAAACAGACTGTTCCGACAGCATTGATAATGATGGAAACGGCTATATTGACGACTGTTATGGATGGGACTTTGTTGACGATGATAATGATCCCACAGACTATGCCGGCCATGGGACCCATGTGGCAGGTACGATCGCGGCAGCAGGAAATAACGGATATGGAATCCCAGGGGTACTCTGGAATGCCCGGATAATGGCGCTGAGATTTCTAGATGCCGTTGGTTCGGGTACGACTGCGGATGCCATCGCATCAATAGAATATGCCAATGCTATGGGTGCCCATGTGATAAATAATAGCTGGGGCGGCGGAGGCCCCAGCATGGCACTGGAAGATGTAATTGAAGTGTCAGGCGCGGTTGTTGTCGCGGCAGCTGGAAATGATGGTCTCAATACCGATAATTCTCCTCACTATCCGTCAAGTTACGACAGTGACAATATAATATCAGTGGCAGCGACGAACCATAATGATCTGCTCGCATCCTTTTCCAATTATGGAGCTCTGTCTGTAGATGTTGCAGCGCCCGGCGTCAATATTTACAGTTCCATCTCCGGCCAAACCACCTTGTTTTTTGATAACATGTCATCCCTTCAGAACTGGAATGCTCAGTCACCATGGGGACTTTCTTCTGTATATCTGAGTTCACCGTATAGCATTGCAGACAGTCCATCAGGCAATTATGCCGACAACACTGATGTTTCATTGTCAATGAAATCTCCCCTTGACCTGACAGGCCTGAGAGGAGCGGTCATTGAATACTGGCTCAGACTTGATGTAGAAAACAATTATGATTTCTTCTGTGTTGAAGCTTCTGATAATGGTGTCTCATGGGACACTGTGAATTGCTATTATGGCAGCACAGGATCGGCCTTCTTCTTTCTTGCAGAAGATCTCACTTTCTCTGATGGACTGGATAGTCTGTATTTTAGATACAGACTCATGTCGGATTTTTCCATCACAGGTGATGGTGCCTATATTGACAATGTGAAAATTAGCGCATATTCATCAGAATATGATGGGTCAGAATATTCATATATGAACGGCACATCTATGGCTACCCCGCATGTTTCCGGCGTTGCCGGCCTGATCAGGTCATTTTACCCCGGAATGACGAACAGTGAAATTAAAAATGCCATTTTGAACAGTGTTGATACGCTCAGCTCATTATCAGGCAAGGTGCTCACCGGCGGCAGAATAAATGCTGCGAATGCACTGGGTTCAATAGTGTGCCCGAACCAGCCTGTTGAAAATGAAGACACTACTCTTCAGTATATGAATCTTCAGGATGGATACAGCGCAGCCAGCGATGGAGATTTCATTCAAGCGCAGATGATCGTTTTTAATGAACCC
>CAMYJJ010000343.1 GCA_947258735.1 Thermodesulfovibrionia bacterium
TCAACAACGCGTTCCAGAGAATCCAGCTTCTGCTTTTCCACCAGCCAACGTCGACGGTGAACGTCCCTGGTTTCCCGACCCATCATGATCTGTTCTTTTTGTCCGTCAACAGCTCTGTCAGTATTATGCTGTGACTCTTTTGATGTTGATCTGTTTTTCAGACTAGCAAATGCATGAATGGTAGGAATAAAAGCTATTTTCTTTTCTGCCATTATTTCAATTGATGCATCAGACATATTAAGACCATGAATGAGAAAGGTCACTTCTGACTGAACAGCATCCTCAACCGCCTGTTCACCATTTGCGTGGCATGCAACGTCCACTCCTTTTGACTGTGCATATTCTACGATTGCTTTCAATTCATGAATATGAAAGCCCCCATTTGATATGTTTTCAATTTCAGGAAGATATATTCCTGAATTGACGATTTTTATGTAGTCAGCTCCATTTTCCAGCAGTGTATCAATATGCATTTCAGCATCCCTGACCGTCTCAACTCCATGTCCAATGCAGCTGCCATACCCACCCTTCTTATAAATCGCATTCCCGGCTGATCTAATACAAAGGGTATTATTGATTGTATTCTTAGCGTCTAGGGAACAGAGGTCCTGAGAACCTCCGTCAAAAACAGTGGTGATGCCATAATGGTTAAGCACCCTGGCCGCTTCTTTCTGTTTTACAGGTTCTATTGTGTATAAATGGAGGTGATAATCACAGAAACAGGGAATGACCGTATATCCGGTCAGGTCGAACATGTCTGTTGAATCGGCATTGATGGATATATCCCCGACATCAACAATATAGCCATCTTTTACCCTTAAGGCTTTGCCGGCTTCAAACCCCTTTCCGGTCAGAATTGAATCAGCTTTAATGACATATTCAGATACCGTATTCAATATCGCTACATTGCATAGATATCGAGGTTCAACCTCGATATATTACTCTCCGGGTCTGTCATGTACGGTCACTCATTATTTTCCTCATTATAGATCTCAGGGTAATGAATACGAATACGATAACAAGGGATCCTGCAATTAACGGCAGAATCATGGACAGCAGGGTAAGAATAATGGAAATTCCTGTTTCCACGGTTGTAAAAGCAGCATTGCCCATGCCTGCAGTGACGGCTGTTGATGTTCCCCTGATGAGTGTTGTTGATCCCTGGAACAGTCCGGCAGTGCCACCTCCGGCAATGATGGCAAGACTCCATTTGAGGAGCGGGCTCATGTCTGTGAAAAACGCTGACATAACAATTGTTCCTGCAACAACAGCTGCAGGGCCGGCTATCGTGTCGAGCAGATTATCTATCAGGGGAATATAATATGCTGCGATCTCGCCTGTGGTGGCGACAACTAACGCCATAAGTGCTTCCTGGGTGTTTAGCCACTGCATTTCTTCCGGAAGAGAGACATGCCCAAGAGCAGCGGCCACACTCATACCAAGCAGGGGAACAAAAATGCGGTATCCGCATGCTGCGCTTAATCCAATACCGATTGACAAACTGAGAAGGGGTTCCATTTATCGTGGATTAATTATAACTGATATTTATCAGTCAGCTTTTCCAACTCTGACAGGTATTGTTCTTTCTTCATTAATCCGGCCTGATTACTGACTTCAGAAAGAAGAAGTGTGATATGGGGCCTTATATCTATGCCATATGAATTCAGGAGAGATGCATTTGCCCTGTCCAGCACGAGTACGCAGTAATACGCAGTCAACATTCTTATTTTCGCATGTCTTCTTAATAAATAGCTTCTTCCTGAAAGTGTGTTTAAAAAATACCCTGAATATTCATAGAGCATTGTAAGAGACGGTCGATTCACTGCGTTTTTACCGGAATTGTCATTTAAGGTAAACCACAGATAAAAGGTTTCCATCATTGATTCGATGATATCTGCCTCGTTGTCTAAAATATCTTTTATGAGATTAATACGCTGAATGCCGAGGGCTCTGAAGAAGTGGGCCATGTTTTTAAACAGCGTAAAAAGAGATTCCGTTTCACCCACTATAAGAGGACGGGGATCAGACAATGCTTTAAGGGCCAGTTGAAACTGCTGATAGGTACCCCCTTCCAGCTGATAATCAGAAACATATTCCTGTGAATCAAGATATGAAAAAAATGCCATGATCTGACGCTCTATTTCTTCAAAGCTTATCTGTTTATCTTTCTGTACATCTTCCGCAGGTATGCGTCCAAAGGCTTCAGCCAGTTTTTCTTTGGGAACAGGTCTTGCCTCACTGAATTTCTGTTCCTCCTCTAACTGCATTCTGACAGTCTCAAGCTCTTCTTTATGCCAGTTTATAATGAGGGTATAAGCCAGATATCCTGCGGCTCCGAGAACTAACATGACAATGAATGCCGTAATAACTTTTCTCATCTTGAATAATATAATATTAGATCAGCTTTCATCAATGAAGTCCCTGCTTTCACCTCAAAAAGCCGGGCGCAAATATTCCGGGGGTCTGGCCGGATAATCGAATTCAGAACCACAGCTCCGGGCCAGTTCAGAATAATATGGACACTTTCAAGTCCAGACCCTTTTATGTAAAATACTGCTAACATGCATCCGGCAATGAAGTCCGTGTATATATTCTGGAGAAAGCACTGAATGATGGGGGATCAAATTAAATGGATGAACTCAAAGTATTAATTGCCGACGATATACCTAATGTGCGTAAGTTTATATCGTCTGCCATTACCAATAATTTCCCAAATATCAAGATCTCTGCCGCAGCAAATGGTAAGGAGGCAAAGATGCAGTTGAAATCAAATCATTTTGACCTCATCATCTGCGACCAGGGGTTATCCCATATATGTGGTATTGATTTATTGAAATGGTTAAGCACTCAACATACACTTAATTCAGTTCCTTTCATAATGCTGTCTTCAGATAGCAAGAAGGATTCTGTCATACAGGCATTTGAACTGGGAGCAAAGGCTTATATACTAAAACCGCTCACGATTGATAAATTAATATCTAAACTTGATATATACCTGAATAAGTACAACAAGAGGCAATTTGAACGAATTAATCCATCAGGACAGGTTCATTTAACCTTTAACTCCCAAAAATGTAATGGGACACTATGCGATATCAGTGCCGGTGGATTATTAGGGCTTTTTAATATCAGGGATTCCCTTCCGCACATAGGCAGGGAAGTACTGGTTGAGCTCAATTTTGAACACTCGAATCACATAGAAAATATGTATGGATTTATACTCAGGATCCAGCTT
>CAMYJJ010000344.1 GCA_947258735.1 Thermodesulfovibrionia bacterium
GCAAAAAGAGATCACTATGAAGGCATAACATATAATGCAACGAGACCAGAAGTAGGGGCAAGGCGCTGCCTTGCCCTATAGAAAATAAAAATGAAGAAACACACAGAAAAAGCAGCAGCATTAAAATATGAACATGGTAAAGACGTTGCGCCGAAGCTTGTGGCAAAGGGACAGGGGAAAATTGCAGAGAAGATCATCGAGATGGCACGGGCACATGACATACCGGTTGAGGAAGACCGGGAGCTTGTCGAATTTCTGTCCATGCTGGACCTGTATCAGGAAATACCCCCTGAGATGTACCTGGCTGTTGCCGAAATCCTGGCCTTTGTCTATTCATTACATAAAAAGGTAGATGCATAGCTTTATTACAATTATGAATTGAGAGAGACGTTTGTCCGTGTTATTATATTTGCATACCATTGTGCTTGTGACATTAAAACATCATGAACAGATCGATCAGTGATCATACATACGTTGTAATCGACCTTGAAACAACGGGCATATCCAGATTCGACCGCATATGTGAAATCGGCATGATAAGGATAGAGGGCAGCGGCATTGTGGACAGGTTTGATACCCTGATTAATCCTGAAACCAGCATCACAAATACGATATTCCATGGCATAGAAAACTGGATGGTGAAAGACGCCCCCTGTTTCAGGGACATCGCTGACCAGGTTGCTGACTATATCAGGGACACGGTTTTGATCGCTCATAATGCGCCCTTTGATATGAGATTTATGCGTTATGAATTTCAGAGGCTCCATACTGACCTTGCGCATTATGCCCTGTGCACCCTGAAGCTGGCCCGCAAACTCCATCCGCGATTCCCCTCTCACCGCCTTGATTACGTGCTACGGGAATATGACATCATCAATGAACATCATCACAGGGCAGTGAATGACGCAGAAAGCAGTGCACGCCTTTTTCTGCAGATGCAGCACAGCCTTGAAGAGGCCGGTCTGGATACAATCAACTCCCTGAAACAATGGGGACTGCCCTATGATCACCAATGGTGTGAAGAAACAGTGGTTGGCAATAATGGTTGTGAGTGTGAATTACTATCGAGAGACAACGTTATCTCCTCAGCCAGTTAAAGGCAACTTCTAAAGTTATTCATTAGATAATTGATGTCATTCCGGCCTGCCCTGTACTATACGGTGCAGGTCTTGCCCGGAATCAAAGGCGTTCAGAATCCCGACAAGCGGGAGTGACAGCCCATAACATAGATGTAAAACCCACAGGTACACTCTAATTCGCCAGATCCAGTACAGTACTCCTTAATCCCAGCACCACTTCTGTCATCCTTGAGTAATCAAGACTCTCAGCCGTATCACCCGGTCCATGGTAATTTGGATTTCTATAGAATGCAGTATCTGTAACCATGATCGCCCTGTAACCGAATTTCCAGAATGACCTGTGATCTGAAAGATCAACTCCCGGAACAATTGATAATGATGAAAGTGATTCAACCGGGAGGGCTGTCCCCTTTTCAAATGAATCCTTTGCCCGTTCAAGAAAACCTTTTGAATGAATATCACCAACAAGAGTGATGAAGTTCGCTGTATCAGGATAGAAAAAACGAAAAAAAGGCAATGGGAACTGCTGGCTGCCGCGTTCGTCATTGAAATATCCTATCGACTCAAGGCATATCATCCCTTCAATGTCTGCAGTTCTCTCTTTTAAACTCTTTGCATATACATAACTTCCCATGGATCTGCTCCTGAAAAAAGGCGGCTCTTCAAGTGTGAATGCAACAAACTGGACCGTCATATCCATCTGCTCATCAGCAAGAAGCCTTGCCAGTTCAAGCAGTCCGGCAATACCGCTTGCATTATCATCAGCACCCGGGGTCCCTGTTACGGTATCATAATGGGCCCCGATTACCACGGTCCTATCAGGCGCTGCTGTCCCGATTTTTTCTACCCATATGTTCTGGTACTCCGCACCGTTGACAGTATATGCCTGGGCATGCGGATCATATCCATAGCTTTTAAATTCAGAAGAAATATAATCAATTGATTGATCCAGGGCATCCTTTTGATTGTATCCACGTGAACCTATGTTGTCTGATAGCTTGAGCACTGTTTTTTTCAGATTTAATTCAATTATATCTTTGGGCACTGATCTGTCCTTTACCTGCACATAAGAATCTGTATTCTTAAGATCATAATAGGAAAAGATCTTTATTACCAGTAAGGCAAATAAAATGAACGATGTAGAAATGATGAAAACTCTTTTTTTCATTTCTGATTTTCTCAGATAAACGTATAGCACTTACGTTTTGTATTCTTTATACTATACAAAAGTGAATGAAGTACCCTCCCTCTCCATCGGTGAGGGAATCTGAAAGGATGCATTTGCCATATGATATACAAAACTGAAGCCAGCGATATTGTTACCTCAGCCGCTTATGTAACTGAACAGCTATTAAAGGAAAAGCGGCCTGACAGACCGGTCATGATCAAGCCCAATATTGTTGAACCATCTTCACCTCCCACGACAACAGATGTAAGGGTGGTTAAAGGAATAATCAGGGCATTGCAGAATATTGGCATTGAAGAAATTTTAATTGCCGAGGGATCGGGCTCAGGTGACACGATCGATAATTTCAATCAACTCGGATATGCGGGAGCCGGAATCAGGCTCCTGGACCTTGACAGGGAAAAAACTGTTACCATTCCTGTCATGAAGCATCGTGTGTGGAGTGAGATTACCATACCGGATATAGTTCTTCATAGTTTTATCATCTCTGTTCCGGTGCTGAAAGAACACTCCATGTGCGGCGTCACCATTAGTCTGAAGAATATGGTTGGTATTCTTTCGGCAAAAAAATATTCAGGCTACTGGACATACAAAAAATCAGAGATACACAGACAAAATACAGACGGCTGCATTGCCGATATTATAAGTGCAATAAAACCGGACTGGGCTATTGTTGATGCTACTATCGGGATGAAAGGCTCCCACCTGTCCGGCACACCCTGTCATCCTCCGATAAACCTTGTCTATGGATCATCAGACCCCCTGGAGGCTGACAGATTCGGCTGTGAACTCCTTGGCAGAGACTGGCGGGATATCAGATATTTAAGGTTCATTGACGAAAATGAACGTGCACGCAGTTTTTGACGAAAAAAAAGAGGAATGATATTGCACCATTTCTCTGTTTTACATACCCTCATGCTTTTGCATCTTCACCACCTATTCAATTTTTACTTTGTGTTCTTTTTT
>CAMYJJ010000345.1 GCA_947258735.1 Thermodesulfovibrionia bacterium
CATGGTATTTTCCTCCTGTTTTTATTATCCTATATGAATGTTTAAAGGGCTATATTATCAAATAATAAGCAATATTTCACGATTAATACATTTGGTGCAAAATGACTATTAATAATGAGTACATGAAGATGATCGCTGATACTGTAGAAATGGTCCCGGACCCTTCCCGTTCCCGGAGAAATCTTTTAAGATTTTTTGAAGGGAATCCTGACCAGAATATATCTCCTGAAAACCTCCTGACCATCGCAAAGCTTTTCAGTTCAAGCCAGTTTCTTGCCAATTATTGTATATCACATCCAATGGAACTGGAGCATGCGCTGTTAGATGCTGACAAGGCTATTACCGCTGCACTCCTGATACATAAAGCAGAAACTGAACTGGTATTAAGCAGCATGAGTGAGATTTCTGACGTGATGAAACGCTTAAGACTGTTTAAAAAGAGATATCTTCTCAGGATTACACTGCGGGACGTTACAGGGATAACAGATATCCGGGCGTCAATGAAAGAACTCACTGTGCTGGCTGAGGTTATGATTTCAGCAGCCCTGAAATGGTCACGTATATTTAATGAAAAAAAATTCGGTGAACCTGAAAAAAGCAGCATATCATTTATAGCACTTGGCAAGCTGGGAGGAGAGGAACTGAATTACAGCTCTGATATTGATCTCATCGCTGTTTATGATAATGATGATGGTCAGACATCCGGCATCCCAAATCCGTCCGGCATCATGTACAGCAGGATCAGCAACCATGAGTTTTACTGCAAGGTCGTTGAGCAGTTCAGCAAAATTCTGTCGGCACAGACCGAGGACGGCATTGCGTACAGGGTGGATCTCAGGCTCCGCCCCCAGGGACAGAAGGGGGAAATCACCCTGCCCCTTAAGGCCTACAGAAATTATTATGAATCATGGGGACGAACATGGGAGAGGATGGTGCTGATCAGGGCAAGACCTGTCGCTGGAGACATAATGCTCGGCCAGGAATTTATCAGGTCCATCGAACCCTTTGTATGGAGAAAGACAAGTGATTTTAATGCAATTGAGGAGATACGGGCCCTGAAGAAAAAGATAGATTCTACGTTTACAAAGGATGACATTAAGCGAGGGTATGGAGGAATCCGTGAAGCAGAGTTCTTTATCCAGACCTTCCAGCTGCTCTATGGAGGGGTGCATATTTCTCTCAAGACCTTCCGGATGAATGAGGCAGTAGAAGCACTTACCTTTATGGATATTGTCCCTCTCAATGAATTATCAATTCTCTGGGACAATTACTTATATTTCAGACGTATAGAGCATTATCTGCAGATGAAGGAAGACCTTCAGACACACTCCCTCCCTTCCGGTGATGATGACATGTCCATTCTTGCCCGGAAAATGGTCTGGAGCAATACAGATGCATTTACCGCCAACCTGCGTATGAGAAGGATGCAGATTAAAAATATGTATAACTCGCTTCTCGGAACACAGGAAGACGCCCATGCCGAGACCCTTAACCTTCTGGAAGGGAAAAAAACAGACCGTGAACTCAGGGGCTTTCTGACCTTTAGAAATGTACTTGATCCTGATACGTGCCTGACCAATCTCAAGAGCATCAGGGAACATATGGCTGAATTCAGGACCATGCAGGAAAGAAAAATTACCAGGGAAGTAATGCCCAGGCTCTTTGAAAGCACCATGGCTGCAGAAAGTCCGGACAGGGCAATCGCCGGACTTGAACGACTCCTGAATACATATGGCCTTAAGCCTGCACATTTGTCAGCCCTGCAGGAGCAGAAAGAACTGATACAGGGGATTACGAACATATTTTCCCTGAGCCCCTACCTGACCAGAATTTTTCTGAGCAATCAGCAGTACCTTAATATACTCATTGAAGAGTGGAGCATATTAAAAAGCCTCAAGGAAGTCGAGGAGAGACTGGGCAGGGCCGTTGCCCGGTCAGATAATTTTGCACAGACCCTTGTTGAATTCCGCAGATTTGAAGAAGTTCGCCTTGGGATATTATTTCTCTTAAATATTTTAACCCTGGAAGACCTCTTCAGAGGTATGACTCATCTGGCCGAGGCAATATTGAGGGCGATATTACAACAGTTTAATGGTAAGGACCTGGCCGTCATAGCTCTGGGGAAACTGGGTGGACATGAGATGACCTTTGGCTCTGATCTTGATATTGTTTTTGTCTCCAGCTCATACAGGGCCATGGCTGTTGCAGAGAAGGCGATAAAAGTCCTTACGTCCTATACCGATGCGGGACAGCTCTTCAGCGTTGATACCCGGCTCAGGCCTGACGGGTCAAAAGGAGTGCTTGTTAAAGAGGTAGATGGATACAGAAACTATTATCTGAACAGTGCTCAGAAATGGGAGATACAGGCACTGCTCAAGGCCAGGCCTGTTGCAGGAAATGAAGATCTGGGCAATTCATTTATTCACATGGCACGGGAAGCAATAGTCAAAAGAAGTATTGATATAACCAGAAAAGATATTTCAGACATGCGGTTGAGAATTATGAGAGAGCTCACCAATGAATCAGAGGGCCTGGATATAAAACTTGGTCCCGGAGGCATTGAAGAGCTTGAGTTTTATGTGCAGTACCTTCAGCTGCATTACTCAAGGCAGACCCCTGATGTATTGCACCATAATACAGTGATAGCAATTGAGAAACTGACTCAGCTGAATGCCTTTAGTGAACAGGAGAAGGCAATGCTTTATGATGCATATAGATATTACCGAAAACTGGAGACGTTTCTCCGATTAAATGAAGAACAGGTCATCAGCAGAAGTTCCGGGGTCACGAAATTAAGTGAACGCTTCATGGGCCACCGCTCAACTGATGAATTTATCTCCCATCTGAGCAGGCTGAGAGACAGTGTATTGTCGATTGTCAAACCTGATAAGATGTAACAGGCATAAACGGTTTTCTGCTGTATGCATTGCTTCTCTCCTGCCTTTTGAATACCTTTGCTGTTATAATTACTCAAAAAATACCGGAGAAAGAATTCTTCACATATAACTTATGATTATCCATACATCAATACTTAAAGAACTGATTAAAAACATGATAGTTATTATTTTTTCCCTCTCCATTATTCTCTTCATGGAAAAATTTGTTAGTTTGACAAAGCTTTTTATGGGCAAAGGGGCAGACCTGATAGACATCTTTAAGGTTTTTTTATATATTCAGCCCTCGATACTGCTTCTTTCCGTGCCCATGTCAATATTGATATCCATATT
>CAMYJJ010000346.1 GCA_947258735.1 Thermodesulfovibrionia bacterium
TTTATCTTCTTCTATTGCAATTAACCGTCTATAGTGTGTCCAGCTCAATTGTCCGCTCATTGAGCGGACAATCGGATACGCCCTGTAAAATTGAACGAATTCATACAGTCTTTGCCTTTTAACATCCAAATCAACCGCTAAATTATCAATCAGATATTTCCCATAGTCAGCCCGACCCTGATTGTTCAGCTCCTCTCTGACGATCCGTTCGCCCAATTGCCAATAAGTTTGCACCCTGATATTATCAACAGCTTTATAGGCTGCATATTGGCCTTTTGCAAGAATGCTTTTCAACTCTTGCAGTAAGTCTTTATAGCCCTGCTCAGATGAAAGACCGTCTTTCTTCTCAGATGGAAAATAATTTTTCTTCGGCATACGCAATTAGCATTCTTTTTTGTCTGGAATTGATTGATTTAAAAAAGTATCAACCATTGTCCCCAAAAAAACATAGTTATTATATCATGAATTAAAAAGCAGGCGTGAAAAGTTCTTTTTGGGCTCAGCCCCGGACACGGGACAATTAAAAAAGCACAACTATTGGGTCAGACTAATAAATTGAGTTATCATTATTTCAAACGCTAATTCTCACTTTTAAATAAATTCCGAAACCGCTCATTCTGGCAGGAAATATTCCAACGTAATATTTCCATTGAGCATGAAAACAATTCTGTTACGTAGCAATATCATCTACAGCCATACAGATCTGCATCGACAGAATTGGACAGGCATCGACTTTTTTGTAAACTTCTCTTCATTTTAAAACTCCTGCACATCACAGCCCTTCCCAACGCAATAACTTATTAACTATCTGATATTAAAAGGGATAATCCTTCCTCACTCAATTGGCACGCCCCTTGCGAAGGCTCATGCAAGTATGAAAGGAACACGGACATGATCACAGAGCTATAAGAGATAGCCTTGAATATTAATTTTAATAAGTAAAAGGAGGTTGGACAATGGCAAAGAAAATGAGAAAAGTGGCGATTTATGGAAAAGGCGGTATCGGTAAATCAACAACTACCCAGAATACCGTGGCAGGTCTGGTGGAGCTGGGGCGTAAAGTCATGGTCGTTGGATGTGACCCGAAGGCAGACTCAACACGTCTGCTCCTTGGCGGTCTGGCACAGAAATCGGTTCTGGATACGCTACGCGAGGAAGGAGAGGACGTCGAACTTGAAGATATCCGCAAGGCAGGATACGGCGGCACATGGTGTGTCGAGTCAGGTGGTCCGGAACCGGGCGTCGGGTGTGCAGGCCGCGGCATCATCACATCAATAAATATGCTCGAGTCGCTCGGCGCGTATGAAGAAAGTGAAGAACTTGACTACGCGTTTTACGATGTTCTTGGTGATGTTGTATGCGGGGGATTTGCCATGCCTATCCGTGACGGCAAGGCCGAGGAGATTTATATCGTTGTCTCAGGTGAAATGATGGCCATGTATGCGGCGAACAATATCAGCAAAGGCATTATGAAATTCGCCCAGTCAGGTAATGTGCGGCTTGGCGGACTTATCTGTAATTCCCGGGCAGTTGATAATGAGAAGGAGATGATTGAAGAGTTTGCCAAAAAGCTTGGTACCCAGATGATCTACTTTGTTCCCCGTGACAATGATGTGCAGCGTGCTGAAATTAACAGAAAGACAGTGATCGAATGGAAGCCCGAAGCATCGCAGGCAGATGCATACCGGGGTCTGGCAAAGGCCATTGATGAAAATGAAATATTTTTCGTTCCCAGTCCGCTGGAGATTGAAGAGCTGGAAGAACTTTTAATGGCCTATGGCTTGATGGAGGCTGCATAAAGCATGTGAGAGGTGTAGGGGCAATTCATGAATTGCCCCTACCGATGACCAAAGCAGAGATGTCATAACGTTTTTTTCAAATAAAGATAAATTAAATCAGGAGAATAACAATGATAATGATCAGATCGATAGTAAGGCCGGAACGAGTGGACGCAATCCTTGCGGCGCTTATGGAGGCAGGATTTCCTGCTGTCACAAAATATGCTGTTGCAGGACGTGGCAAACAGCGCGGTATCAAAATTGGTGAAGTTACCTATGATGAACTTCCCAAAGTCATGCTCATGACCGTCGTCCCCGATGAAGACAAGGAATTTGTCATAGACACAGTTATGAAAACCGGCCGCTCAGGATCAAAAGGTGCCTTTGGTGACGGTAAAATTTTTATCAGTGACGTGCAGGAAGCCTACACCATCAGTTCAGGTGTCAAAGAAGGGGCTGTTACGGAGGAGGTAACGGCATGAAAGAGGTGATCGCTGTTATACGAATCAATATGATGAACCAGACCAAGAAGGCCCTGACCGAATGCGGCATTGATGCGTTTTTTGCCAATGAAGCACAGGGCCGCGGCAAAGGGTTTGCGAACCCCGAGGTCCTGGAGGGAGTTGAGCAGGGGTATGAGGAAGCAGCTGCCCTGCTGGGTGAAAAAGGCAAGCTCTACCCGAAACGAATGGTAACGGTAGTCGTGGAAGACAGCCAGGTCGGATGTGTGGTTGAGACGATTATCAATACGAACCAGACAGGACACCCCGGTGACGGTAAGGTGTTTGTCGTGCCTATGAAAGATGCTGTCCGCATACGGACAGGCGAAATTGGAGAGAAAGCGATCGCTTAAATAGTTACTGTGTTTGAACTGCCGTGTTTTTGTCATGCCCGAAGTCTTTAGTCGGGCATCCAGTAAGTATAGACAGACTAGATTCCCGCTCAACAGACTGAGGGAATGACGGCTTATGGAATGACTTTATGCACAGACTACAAACAAATAACAAGGAGAATAACTATGGCAACTGCAACAAATAAAAAGCCCGTTCAGTGGGACCCGGCGGAAGTGAAAGAGGAACTGCTCAAAAAATATCCTCCCAAGGTGGCCCGCAAACGTGCTAAACAGATATTAATTAACGAGGCTCTGGAAAATGAGACTCCTGAAATTTCAGCAAACGTACGTACCATCCCGGGGATCATATCAATGCGGGGCTGTACCTATGCCGGATGCAAAGGCGTTATCATGGGCCCGACCCGCGATATTGTCAATCTGGTCCACGGACCGATAGGTTGCAGTTTCTATGCCTGGCTCACCCGGCGGAACCAGACCGATGCCGGTCCTGACGGAGAGAACTACATGACCTACTGTTTCTCAACGGACATGCAGGACCAGGACATCATATTTGGCGGAGAAAAGAAACTGGCCCAGGCAATTCAGGAGGCC
>CAMYJJ010000347.1 GCA_947258735.1 Thermodesulfovibrionia bacterium
CGGAATAATAATTGGTGGTTCGATTATGGGGTATCTTTCAGTACGCGCCAGCCGTATGTATTTGGAAACCTTTCGCATTAATTATGAGCATGAACAAGAACTGCTGGCTGCCCGTAAACGCAAAGAGGGTGCATTGCAATGGGAACTAGCGCACCGCATAAACGTCGTTAATTTATCGCCCCCTGTTGAATTGCCGTCATTTCTTGACATGAATGAGGTATGGAGTCTTGAATTTCCTCTCACCTCGTTAATTCTGGAGAGAATTTCTAACATACCCTATAGATATGAAACCTATAAAAAGTATAAAGGACAAAAAATAGCAATGTTAGCTGATACATTAGAAAGATTAGGAATGAAGAAAGAGGCTGAGGAAAAGTGGAAAGAAGCCTCACGTTTCACTGGACATACGAATATTGAAAAAACAAAAAAAATGGTTTCCATGTGGCATAAGATAGAGGACAAATGGATAGATAATGAAGCGGTGAATACACAACTCAATTTTGATACTGATTATTACGAATAAACAGTAGAATTAATTACACAGAATAGAAGAATAAATGATTATTATGCTAATAAACTGCTCCATTAGAACGCGGTCTACTGCACTGTTTACCATGAGCATTTGAGTCTTCTCTAAATTAACACTATGTATGATAGACCCGATTACAGGACGTACACGTTAAACGAGCTGTATGATGCACGCAATGTTGTTAACAGGAAGAAATATCCTGACAATTATGAAGCGATCGTACATGAAATTAAAAAAAGAAGCGACGACTGTGCAGCACTCTATAAAACTGCACGATTGGTTTATGAGGAGGACGGTAATGCTCAGAAAGCCAGTCAATTATTCCAGGAAGTGGTTGAACAGTATCCTGGTACTCATGAAGCGAAATATGCTTCCGGCTATATCAAGAGTATTTCAGATCAGCAGAAGAAAGACAGCAATACTACACTGGAACCGCATCAAGATATGAAACTGGCGTTTAGTGGTGCGGCCGGAGAATACTTCAAAATATGGATCGTTAACTTGTCTCTGACACTTCTTACATTTGGTATCTTTTCTGCATGGGCGAAGGTGCGCAAGAAGCGCTATTTCTACTCTCATCTTACTCTTGACAATACTCCCTTTCAGTATCTTGCCAAGCCGATTCCCATACTGAAAGGCAGGATAATAGCCACAGCCCTTTTTCTGCTTTACTATTCATCGGCCCATGTGTTTACCACCCTGTTGCCCTATGTGCTGGGAGCAGGTCTGGTCATAGCCCCCTGGGTCATCGTGAGATCTGTTGCTTTTAATGCCCGCTATTCGGCTTTCCGCAATATGACATTCCGTTTTGAGGGCACCTATGCGGAGGCGCTAAAGGTGATCTCTGCATGGGGTATCATTCCTGCACTTGTTGCAGGTACAATGTTCAACTGGTGGGGCAAACCATGGGTTGCAGGCATATTGTATGCCGCATTCGGCGTTCTTTTTCCGTGGTGGATCAGGCGGCTCAAGCATTTTATCGTAACCAGGACTTCATACGGAGGACATTTCGGAACGTTCGACGCCACAGGAGGGGACTTTTTCAGGATTTACTTTACGTCAGGATTGATTGTCGTCGCATTTGCAATGATTACCGGTATTACAGCGGTTATCAGTTCATTTGCGATAAAAGAAATACCCTACTCAACAGTTCTCTTCATATTACCCATATATGCAGGATATGTCTTAGCCTTTGCCTATGTTCAGGCCAATATTACAAATACTGTGTGGAACCAGATCGAACTGGGACCGGTACATTTCAGATGCACTCTGAAGTGCGTCGATATGGTCAAGCTGTATCTTACCAATGCCATCGGAATAATAGCTTCAGCAGGGATGCTTATCCCCTGGGCAGTGATAAGGACATTCAGATACCGGACTGATCACACAAAGGTCATAAAAATGGCCGAACTGAACGAGTTCAGGGGCAGTGATGCTGCAACAGTACAGGCAGCCGGAGCTGAGCTGACTGAGTTTTTTGATCTGGATTTATCAATATGAATATATCCGGCACCCAGATAGAAGGAACCTATTACAGTGGAGATACCCCACTGTCTCACTCCGCAGTGCTTGTTTTCAGCGACAATGAAGTTGTCCTGACAAGCGGCACTATGACGCTCACCGATGCGCTGAATAAAGTGCGGGTATCTCCCCGGGCGGGCCGCGCTGATCGTTTTATTACCTTATCAAACGGAGGACAATTTCAATGTACAGACCAGCCCTTTCTTGACTTCCTTCCTCAGGAAATCAGCTCAGAAGGGATAGTTGCGTGGCTTGAAGACCGCCTCTCCATTGCTGTTGTCAGTGTCGCGATCATAATAGGGGCATTGATTTTTGGATACTATTACGGTATTCCGGCTGCGGCGGAAAGCATGATTAAAAGAGTACCGATTGAAACAGAGGTGTCGCTGGGCGGTCATGTTCTGACGTGGTTTGATGACAATAAATGGTTTGATGAATCTCATATCAAGGAAGACCAGCAGGTTTCCATTATGAAAAGGTTCAACAAACTTCACGAAGATCTTTCAATGTCGCCTCATATCAGACTGGAGTTCCGGAACAGTGAGATTATCGGGCCAAATGCTTTTGCATTTCCCGGAGGTCTCATTGTTATCACCGATCAAATGGTCGAAGCGGCTGAATCCGAAGAGGAGATATTGGCAATCCTTGCGCATGAGCTCGGACATGCAGAGATGCGCCATAGCATGCGTCAGATAGTGCAGAGTTCCTTTGTCGCTCTCGCTGCAACAACGATCACCGCTGATGCGGCATCACTCAGTGCTGCAGTGGCAGGACTGCCTGTATTTTTTGCCCAAACGAAATATTCACGTGATTTTGAGAGGGAGGCCGATGAATTTGCCTTTGATCTTCTTCGACGTCACCATATATCAACGGAAGCCTTTGCAAGCCTCATGGAACGGCTCGATGCGAACTGTAAATCAGAGAAGACATTATCATTCTTGTCAACGCATCCCATAACGGAAGAACGCATCACGGAAGCGAGAGAATCGAATCCGCAGTAAAAGCATTATCCCGTGACTCTGAAAATCATCCGGCAAATAACCCGACCTATAATCCTTATCAAAACTTCACAACATATGTTATCTTCAATTTATTAATCCCCATAAATCATTAACTATTAGATAGTATCAATAACTGCAACTACTGAGAAAAATCTCGATTAACAGAATT
>CAMYJJ010000348.1 GCA_947258735.1 Thermodesulfovibrionia bacterium
TGGAGAAAGATTAAAAGACCATGACATCTATTATTATTCGCTGTGAAAAATGTGGAAAAGTCCTAAAAGGCAAAATGAAGAAATCCAACATTGTTGGAAAATGCCCGCGATGCAAGGACAAATTTGTTGTTCCCGACCCCGTTGCCCAGGACAACCGTCAGTATAAGAGGACCATTATTCCTGAAAGCAAATATGTCTGTAGTGTTCCTGCATCACTTACAAATAACAAAAAACCGGTCAATTACAGAATAATATATACCGAAGTTTCGCCGGTGGAATTTGCCCTCAACCGTACAGACCAGGTACCGTTGCTTGACATAAGCGAAGGCGGAATGGGGATTATTATCAGGTCAATCAATGCATCAGGCAAAGTACTCCCGGGTGACATATTTATCGTTGAGCTTGATTTTCCCATTTTCATTAAGCCTGTTTATACTGAAGTGGAGGTCTGCTGGCTCAAGCCCATTAAAGATGACAAACTGATGCATGTTGGCGTACGTTTTAACCGGACAGGTGAAGACTTTAAAAAAGTTCTGAAATGCATCTTAAAGTTTATTTCATCTAAAACACAATCTCTTGATTTTGAGACATGGGGCTCGTTCAGCTAATGTATCACTGGCTGGTCCGGTCCTGAAAGGTCTTTATATTCCTTCTGCTGAAGTCCTGAGTTTTTTTCAATATGAGCATTGCAGATACCACCATGTTGAGAATACATCCTATGCTGTTTCTACATGCCTTAATCACGTCTATCCACCTCACTATCTTAACTCTGAAACGGAATGACGTTTGATCGAATTTTCGGTCGCTTGACTGCGTAATAGATTAAAATAATATATGGGTCTGTCAAAGAAACAGTTATCAGTTGCAGAAGCGATAAAAGGTAAAGTCCAGGGACTGTTGTTATTGAAGAAAAATGACGTGAGAACTGACCTTATGATTAAAAAAACAATGAATGAAATTAATGGCCTTATCCAGACACATGAATTATCAGATAGCAAAGACCTGCTCGATATGGTGACAAACGCCCTTATACGATTAAAGCAGTTCGGTCTGGCTTCATCATTTACTAAAAAGCATCAACGCTAATCGAAACAGGCCATACCTGGAACATAGCTACCTCTCCTTGTCCTGAAAGGGGACCTTCAGTAATTTTGGGAAGACCAGTTCCTCTGCATTTCTGAAATTTGCAAGGCCGATGGTCATATCATAATGACCTTTTACCGGCTGGTCATTATACGTGCCAAAGATCCTGTCCCACCACGGGAAATTAAATCCATAATTACTGTTAGTTTCATTGATAATGACAGAATGATGTACCCGGTGCATGTCAGGAGTCACGACAAATAATCTTAAGATGCGGTCAATCCCGACAGGGATATTAACATTGCTGTGATTAAACATGGCAGTGGCATTGAGCAGTACTTCAAATACGAGAACGGCAAGCGGCGGCGCTCCTATGATCACGACGACAGACACTTTAATACACATGGAAAGCAGTATCTCTATGGGATGAAAGCGCGCGCCTGAAGTAACGTCCAGGTCCAGATCAGTATGGTGCATCATATGCAGTTTCCATGGATGACGAAGCACATGAAAAGCATAGTGCTGAGCATAAATGATAAAGTCCAGAAACAGGACCGCAATCAGTATTGCAATATAATCAGGCAGCTGTATTTTATTAAGTATGCCCAACCCCTGCTCTTCGGCAACATACGCCATACCAATGGCAAGCACAGGAAAAAGCCATCTCAGCAATAACGAATTAAGAAACGTTATTGAGAGATTAGTAAACCACCGGGCTGCCTTGGGAGCTTTCAGCTGTCTCTTAGGTGCAACTGTTTCATATATCGCCATGACAATAAATATGCCGAAGAAAAACCCCAGTCTTATGTACGCCTCATTTTCCATTATTCGCTGATTGTCATAAAAAGAGATATTCAACTTATGACGGAAATAATATTATACCCGCTTAATCTGTCAAATAACATTCATGCAACTATAAATATTCTTAATGTTGTCATTGTAAACATTATAACTTTGTGAATTGGTGTTATACTTTAATTAGTTACTGTTGCGGAAAGCAAAAATCCTAATAACTGTCATTCTGAACTTGTTTCAGAATCTCAAGATATCAATAACATAGGAGACCCTGAAACAAGTTCAGGGTGACAAATAACAACATCCGCAACAGGAACTAATTAATAGGGTTCATATTGTTATATGGGTATATATACACTTTATGACAGACATTATTAAATGAAAAAAACCGGGACATATTACTCGCCCTCACGAAATAATTTCATAGGGACCGCTCTTGTTCTCATACTATTCTTCTGGGTTATCGAGACAGCTCTTGAAGTATATGTATTTCACCTGGGTCAAAGTTTTCTCGAGAATTTAATTTTCCCTTCGTTTCATGGTTTGTGGATGAGATTGATAGTTGTATCTCTATCAATTTTGGCTGTGACGCTTACCTACTACCTTTTAAGACACCGTGAGATAGAACGTGCACTAAGAGAAAATGAAGAAAAATTTCACTCCCTGTTTAATCAGGCTTCTGACAGCATCTTTCTCATGCGTCCGACTGCAGACGATCTGATTATTGAAGACATCAATGAGGCAGCCTGTACCATTCATGGATATGAGAGAGATGAGCTGATCGGCAGATCAATAGGTATTCTGGATGATCAGGAAACAAGAAAGCGCATTCCTGACATAGTCTCTAAATTAATGACGGGAAGCCCTTTGAACCTGGAAGCAACACATATCAGAAAAGACGGGACTGCTTTTCCCATTGAGATAGCAGCCCGCCGCATTCAAATAGGAGGGGTCCCGCATATTCTTGCAATAGACCGGGACATAACAAGACGAAAGCAGTCAGAATTTGAGCTGAAGGAGCGAATGAAGCTTGCAGAGCTGAATGCAGACCTTGGTGTTGCTTTTACCACAGGGGTAACGCTCCAGGATTCCCTTCAGAAGTGTTCTGAATCACTTGTATACCACCTCGATGTTTTATTTGCACGCATATGGCTCTTCAATGAAGAGGAACAGATACTTTCCTTAAAGGCAAGTGCAGGATTATATACACACATTGATGGTCCTCACAGCCGTATTCCTTATGGAAAATACAAGATCGGTATTATTGCAAAAGAGATGAAGCCGTATTTAACAAACGATGTTTCCTCAGATCCGAATGTAAACGACCAGGAATGGGTG
>CAMYJJ010000349.1 GCA_947258735.1 Thermodesulfovibrionia bacterium
TCAAAGGCCATTTTGGTTACAAAACTTGGGACAGAGCAGATATAAGCGATTGATTACGCCAGGAATGAGGGCCTTGAGAAGGGAGATGTACTGGGGAAAAAATAACAGTTTTGTGAAAAATCACTATACTCCTGTACATGCCTCTCATAAAAGTACCTTTAACCATATCTGAAATGAAAGTCAACGCAATGAATCAACAGTTAATATTGTCCGGCATGGTTTCATGAATACACTTTACAAGAGATGTGTTACGAATGAAGAAGGGCTGCAATGAAAATTGTGATGATTGTCAGTGACTCCTGGCTATTTAAACCGGAATTTGCTGAAAAGATATTTTCAAAGAGGGCGGGAGACATAGCATTTGTCGCTTTAAATCCCGCAAAATTCAGGCATATGACCTGGAAGGACATCATTTATAAACACTGGATACTGCTTGGACCTGCAGGTTTTTTCATTTATTCATTGTTAACGATAACATACGGTTTCTTGGATATAATCGCCCGCTATCTGCCTTTTATTACTCCCAGATCTGTTCAAACAGTGGCATCAAGGTACAAGGTTAAATTCGGTCCTGTTGCTGATATTAACTCACGATCTTTTCTTGAGAAGTTAGAAGAAATAAAACCTGATATTATACTGAACGTAAGCAATCAAATTTATAAAAAAGAGATACTCGAAATTCCTTCCAAAGGTTGTATTAACCAGCACTATGCCTTGCTGCCCCGTTACGGCGGAATGTACCCATTCTTTTGGGCTTTATTAAACGGTGAAAAAGAGATCGGTGTAACGATTCATTATATGAATGAGCAAATTGATGCCGGTGATATAATTCGTCAGGAGTCTATTCCGGTTAAATCCGGCATCACGGCCATGGGACTCTGGAATGAATGTAATGATCTTGCTATAGATCTTACGTTAGCAGCATTAGATGATATCGAGCATGACAGGGTGCAGGCACGTCCAATGTCCGGCGAAAAATCGTATTTTTCATTCCCGGAAAAGAAAGACATGACTACGTTTCGGAAAAAAGGCTTGAAAGTCTGGTAGTCTATATTAAACACTTCACCGTGAAGGTATAATGGTCCATGAAATTATCAGTTGTGATTCCAGCATATAATGAAAGCAAAAACATAAAACTCACCACAGAAGAAATTTTATCAATCACAGAAGAAATATCCGGTATTGATAACATTCAGGTAGTCGTTGTAGATGACCATTCTTCTGACAGCACATTTGATGCGGTCAAGGGTATCAATGACGCACGCGTCTCGTGTATAAGGCTGAGCAGAAGAAGCGGCAGTCATACCGCGCTGCGCGCAGGAATAAGAGAGGCTGACGGCGATGCTGTGTTATGCATATGCGCTGACGGTCAGGACAATCCAAACAGTATCCCGGAAATGATACAGAAGTGGCAAAGCGGTGCCCATGTAGTCTGGGCAGTGCGAAAAAGCAGGGAAAATGAATCGTGGCGCATACGAATCCCTGCAACACTTTTTTACAAACTATTAAGCTGGTTTGAAGGGGACAGGGACAGTACGATTGATCTGGACGCTGCGGACTTCTGGTTACTGGACAGAATGGTTGTTGATGCAGTAAATACATGCATAGAAAGAAATACTTCTCTTTTTGGTCTAGTCGCATGGTCCGGATTTAATCAGGATTATGCCTTATATGACAGACGTCTTCGCAGGTACGGCAAATCAAAGTGGAACTTTCGAAGCCGTCTGCGTTCCGCGAAAGATTGGATAATAGCCTTTTCGGGACTGCCTTTAAAACTGATGCCTGTTGTGGGGTTTTTTATTGCGATGCTCGGCTTTCTTTACGCGATCTATATAATTATTAATTACTTCATAGGCAATCCGTTGGGGGGCTGGTCAACAATGATGGTCATCATACTGTTTCTTGGGGGTATACAAATGATAATGATCGGTGTTATAGGTGAGTATCTATGGCGCAACCTGGAAGAATCCCGCATGAGACCTCTCTACTTTATTGAGAAACAAACATCAAACAACAAAGGTTAATCATTCGCAATTATCTATACTTTCACTGCTTTAACGTTTTAGATTAATGATAATATAATGAACTGGTTTTTAGCAGAATTGGAAAAAGGGGAAAATTATCCTGATGAAATATCCTGGCCTGACAATATAGACGCGTTTATCCCCCTGTCCGATAATATTTTAAAACAGCCCTCCGATACTCCCGCAAAGAGTTCCGTACAGTTGTTCTGGAAAAAACCCGGCGGTGAAGCCCGGCATCCGCTGGTATGGATTAACAGAAAGGGCCAGCAAGAGTGCGCAATTGATATTGAGGCATGGATTGAAGCCCTTAAGAATGAATCGTACAGGCCTGAGCACAAAAAGCCTTTATCTGCCATGCTTCCATTTCATTATCATCACGTTCCGGGACCGATTCGCAACCTTATTGCCACAGCCATAACCAAACTAAGGGACTATACGGGACAGGCAAGCAATACTTTCCCTGTTTCTCTTTTTAATTGCGGATGTGAAATCTTGCTCGGTGTTTCTAATGCCCGCTGGGATTTTGGCCTTCAGCTGCCTGTGCTTGTATTAACTCATGACATTGATTCCCAAGACAGTTTTCTCTGGATCGAGAAGATCGCTAAGATAGAGGAAAACCTGGGTCTCCGCTCCTACTGGGATGTTGTACCTAAGAAATATAATATTAAAAAGGACATACTTCATCAGTTATTAAAGAATGGTCATGAAATAGGACTGCACGGCATCTGGCACGATAACAGTGAAGCATTCCTTTCAGAAGATAATTTAAGAAAAGAGCTGAATAGTTTAAAGCCTCTTATGAGTGAATTCTCAATGAAAGGATACAGGGCCCCTTCCTGGTTCAGGACCCAAAGAATGTATAGTGTGTTGTCAGAATTTTTCTCCTATGACCTGAGTTGTCTGGACATAGACCTGTTTGCTGCCGGAAACGGAGGAGTCGGTTTCATGCGGCCCTTCCGGATGGAAAACGGGCTTATTGAGCTGCCATGCACTTTACCCTTTGAAAACCCGATCTTCTGGAATGTGCCTCCTCAGAGACTACTGGAATATTGGAAGCCAAAGATAGAATTCATTAAGGCATCAGGTGGAATGGTTCTGATCAACACACATCCTGACCCCTATTATTCCGGCAACAATACAATGCTGGACTCCTACAAACAGCTTCTTGATACACTTATCGAACACGGCTTT
>CAMYJJ010000350.1 GCA_947258735.1 Thermodesulfovibrionia bacterium
GGGGTGTTATAGTCAGGTCCCTGTCCCATAATAATATTCCGGCTTCCCAGAGGTTGTTCAGGTTCTGGAATTCTATGTCCGGTGTTACCTGAGTCAGGGTGCCGTCTCCTAAAGGGTCAGTATAGCGGGATATCATTGTTTTATTTTGTGTAGGATCATAGTAGAATTCTACAACTAAATCATTACTGAGGTTAAGTTCCCTGTTTCCATCTGTATCTTCCCTGATTGAGGTGCCGCCGAACTTGGGGTCAATGTGAAACCACAGGTTCTGCAGAGTGCTGGTCCAGGATATTTCCGTGTTTCCGAATTTGCGACTTGGATAAAATACAACCTGTTCCATCAGCGCTCCGCTGCCTTCTGAAGATGCAATAACCGATGATGCTGTCCCGGATGATGCCTGGCCGGAGACTATCTGGAATACGTTTTCAAGTGAACGTCTCAGGGAATCCGGGTCCTTTGGATCGTAGAGATCTGTACCGCCATTGTCAGCAGCATCAGTCATCAATGTCTTTGGATGGCACTCGCCGGTTTCAGTACTGGCATCTGTTCCGGTGTATACAACGTAGGTTTTGATACTCTGGGCAGGATCGTTATCACTGAGGTCACTGTCCAGCGGATCAAATATGTTTCTGTTTTTAGCATAATACGTCAGGTCATCCAGATATGAACTTCCGTAATAATCTCCACATACACCGGGATCTGCGCTGTCCCCGTCATTATAGAGATCGCTGGCCTGTACAGCTTTACTCATCATGGTAACATGCTGGTCAGCTGTCGAGGACCCGTCGGAAATGATGAGGACATTGTTTGCCTGACATTTGTACTCAACAGGGTTCTTGAGGTCATCAATATCGAATGCCACCAGCGGCTCCTTAATGGCTTCGTCTGAGGCGTCATATTTTATTGGATCAAGGACAGGATTGTCAGTGGCGTCTTTTACAAAATATGCTATTGCGTTGTAATAGGCTTCTGCAAACGGGGTCCATGTCCTGGCTTTTATTTCATCAATGGCAAAGATAAGGCCTGTGCTGTGATCACCAACATTAGCTTCGCACCTCTCGCCGCTGGGACACTTGTCGTCCCTGAGACATGCAGTTCCAGAGACTGAACAGACGCCTTCCCCTATAGGATGAATTATTTCACCGGCGTCTTTATCGTCTGTTGCATCTACACATGTCTCAGGGTCTGGACAGTCATCGTCTGTATTACAGACAATGTTTGATGTACTGCTGCAGACCTTTGGACATGGCATCGCCCCCAGAGCGCATTCAGATTCTGCACCGTTAAAATTAAAGTCCATCGCACCGAAACGTATATAGTTACTGTAATCATCTATCAGCCCTGTAGGTGGTGTAGTATCATAATTATTTGCCTTCAAACTGGCAACGGGCTCTCCCAGCTGAGCCTCTACCCCTATATCAGAGATGATTGCAGGGACATTTGCGGTCTCTGATGTGTCATCAGGCGCATCAGAAGGGTCAATGACAGGCGGGACCTTTACATCGTTACAGAACTCCAGATATTTTGAAAGGAAACAATCTTCATCATCAGCATAACTATCACCAGCTCCCGGATTTGCCACCCAGGTTGTCGTGGCCCAGTTATCACTGGTTGTGGCACAGTAACCGGTATATGTAGAATTGCACAGTAAGGCGGGATTCCCGGACCCGAGCGCAGAGGGCCCTTTTAATTCACACGTGCCGCCATCTGGACACTGTGCAGCAGATGTGCATGTATTGCCATCGTTACTGCCGCCACTACATACCTTATAACCTGAGTAGACTTCTTCGCATTTCGACGATTCAGCACTCCACGCATCGCTGCCAACGGCTGGTTTGCTGCCGCTCCATATCTGCCAGCATTCCTGCATGGACTGATTGAACACTATCTTTGTGTTTACCTCTGCACTATGTGACGTACCTCCCACGCAGGGGCCGACAGTGGGATTAAAAGTGTCACAGTCTGAATCCTTTACACATGAGGCACCTGTGTTGCCTGCTAAACATATTCTCTCACTCTTCTTTCCGGATGATTCACATTCACCTGCTACATCAACATTATCACAGTCTGAATCTACCGTGCATGACCTGGTCGTTTCCTTTTGACAGTATTGTGAACCTGCTGCGGCATGAGGATCATATGATAGACAGTCTTCAACAGATGATCTGATTGCCGATGGGTTACTGGCATAATTTATCTGTTCGATAGCTTCCTGGCACAACTCTGCATTGTAATCGCCCACATAAATTTTTATCGATGTCTGTCCTCCGCTTGACAATCCGGATTCGTTAAATTCATTATCAGGGCCTGTAATTCTGAAGGCCAAGCCCAGTGAGGTGTTTATGCCGCCTTCGACATAATCTGCCGTGAGAGCTTCCTTTACAAAACCCCTTCCCACACATCCGCGTGACTCGGAAACAAGCTCCTGTGACGCAGTATCATATTTGCCGCCTGTGAGTATCTGTTTCTGGACATCAAGCTTTGAAGCGGTCAGCCAGTTGAGATAGTTTCCCTTTGCGGTAAATTGGACGGGGTCGGCGACAATATTTACACAAAGTTGATTACTGATTTCATGGGAACAGGGACCGGTAAAGCTTCCGGTTTCAAATCGTCCGGCATTATAGGTGTAAACAGTGTTCGGTTCAAAGTATCCCACATAGGTTCTCGGGCTGCCATCGGTATTGGTGCTTCTATATGTCTGGTCATAGCAGTAACTGGACTCTCTTACCGGGGCATTACCGTTATCTACATATGCAAGGTCGTACATACTTGCAGAGTTGTCTATCATTAAAAGGAGGTTAGGCTGCACACTGCTTGAAATAAAAGGAGGTTTCGAACAATAATTGTCTATACTGGAAAGTGCTGATGAGGGCAGGGTAATGAATAAAAGCGCTATTATGGTTAATGTACAAATAAATGGAATAATTGTAGGTTTGTTTACGTTGCGGTTTTTCATCATGTAGCTCCTCATAAAATGTTTTAGGGCATTTAAATGAATAGAACGTATAACAGGTTGAGTATCCGAATAAATTGATTGAAGTGCCATAACCTTTTTGCCCAATGTTTTCATAACTATGAGGAATGCAATTAGCATGCCAAATATAAAACAATTTAAATTCAAGATGTTTAAACGGCAAATATGCAGCATTATGTAATTGATTACACATGTCTCAGTAATTCATTACATAATATTTGCAAATTTAA
>CAMYJJ010000351.1 GCA_947258735.1 Thermodesulfovibrionia bacterium
GATCCTGATACTACATATTACTTTGTCGTTCAATCACAAACCAATCCGCATTTTTACAATCAGAATACTGTATTAAGCGAATTTTCAGCTGAAGCTAGCGCGACCACTACTATAGACACGGACGATGATGGGATTCCTGACGACGGTGATAACAGTGGTGTAATCGGAGATACCCCATGTACAGGCGGCAATACTACCAATTGCGATGACAATTGTCTCGACGTTGTAAATCCTAACCAGGTGGATGATGATGCTGACGGAATCGGAAATATGTGCGACCTGGATTATGGGCTTGTGGCCTACTATCCTTTTAATGGCAACGCAAAGGATGAAAGCATAACCAGTAATGACGGTATTGTGCATGGAGTTACTTTAACACCTGACCGTTTCGGGAATCCGGATAGTGCTTACAGCTTTGACGGAGTGGATGATTACATATCAGCACCAAATCATAGCGTTTTAAATTTAACAGGGAATTACACAATATCAGTGTGGATTTTCCAAAAGAGCGCTGATACAAGTTCTAACTGCGGATATAGAATCCTTGATAAAGCCACTGCTGGATCATGTAACGGGTGGGTATTTGATACATGTGATTCCAATACCTGGACCGGAAGAAAAATCAGGATGGATGTCAGCTGTCCTTGGGCCACATCAAATACTGCATATTCGCTTGATGAATGGCATCATGTTTTGGTCGCTGTAAATGCCGGTCACATTACATTTTATTTGGATGGCCAGAATGACGGCGAAGGCACGGTGGCAGGTACTCCAATAAACTCCCTGGACTTATATATTGGTGCTGCACACAATAATTTTTATTTCTTTGATGGTCTCATTGATGACATTCGAATCTACAACCGCGCTCTTTCTGAGTCAGAGATTCAGGAACTATATAATTTTAGCGAGTGTATAAACGGAGAAAACCGTTCATGTGGGACAGATCAGGGAGAATGTCAGAGCGGATTAGAGAGCTGCGTGGATGGAGCATGGAGTGGAAAATGCGAAGGAGAAATTAGCCCGGTTCCAGAGGTTTGTGATGGACTGGATAATAATTGTGATGGTTCATCAGATGAAGACTTCACAGATTTAGGAGATGTATGCTCAGTTGGAGTTGGAGAATGCCAGGCAGAAGGAGTCAGGGTATGTACTCTAGACGGTATAGGGACAGAATGTAATGCAGAACCCGGATTGCCGACGACAGAAATATGTGACAACCTGGACAATAACTGTGACGGGATAGTAGACGAGATTACAAGGCCGACAACGTGCGGAGTGGGAGAGTGTACGGGTAATACAGGAATAGAGACGTGTACTGCGGGAGTCTGGAGCAATGACACCTGTGATCCGTTTGCGGGTGCAGTGACTGAAGGACCTGCGGGAGATGCGACCTGCAGCGATACATTAGATAATGATTGTGACGGTCTGACCGATACGCCACAGGATTCCGGCTGTCAGACATCTGAGAACTGTTTTGATGGTGTTGATAATGACGGAGATGGACTTGCTGACTGTGCGGACACGGCAGACTGTGAAGGAGCAACTGCTGGAGCCTGTACGACAGGTCAGCCGGGAGAATGTTCTGCGGGAACGCGGACATGTCAGGCAGGAGCAGAGGTCTGTGTCGCAAATAACCAGCCGCAGCCTGAGATTTGCGACAATCTGGACAACGACTGCGACGATGATATTGATGAAGACTGTTCTATTACGGATGGCTTAATTGCATACTTCCTATTCAACGGAAATGCCAATGACAGCACAGGAATAAATGATCCCATGTCACTTGCCAATACCAGCTTTATCAATAATGACAACCTGTATCTCAATGGAATATATGAGCTTGATACAAGTAGCTCTTGTTCTGGGGGAGGCGGCTACAGGGCAACGGCTTCTATCCCTGATTTTAATTTTGACGCATTTACTATGAGCGTGGATTTTATGCCCTACGAATGGGTCGGCGAATGTTTCAACGTCCGTAACATTATCACTGGCGGCGAGTTATATAGGTGGCTGAGACTTACATGGAGCGATAATAACGAGCTCATGCTTACTTTGAATAATGATCCCAGTGTGCTGTCCGGCTATCTTAAGCATATATATTCAGGAACATCTCTGGAAATTAATCAGTGGCATAATGTAGTGATATCCTTAGACTTTACAAACAGGAATATTATTGTGTTTCTTGATGGTAACCGACTGGAAGACGTATCCCTGCCAGCAAACTTTTCACTGGAGCACGGAAACAATAAGATCGTGACGTTTACGGACTATTCAAACACCAATACTTTTTCGGGTGAGGTCGATAACCTTATGATTTACAGCCGTGCCTTGTCTGATGGAGAAATACAGCAACTACCGAATAGAGATCTGGATAATGATGGGATCCGAGATATTGATGACAATTGTCCCATTGTTGCTAATCCGGAGCAGACGGATTCAGACGGTGATGGAATTGGCGATGCGTGTGATGATGCAGAAATCACTAAAACATGGGATGGCGGAGCAGAAGATGGACTCTGGTCCTCTCCTGAAAACTGGAATCCTGATGGCGTGCCCGACTCAAACTATGACATTGTCATTCCTGATTCAAGCGGAACGGTTATCTTCAACACAACCATGTCGGTGAAGAGCATTACCTCAGGAACAGGATCGACTATCCTGATAGCAGGCGGAACACTGGATATAGAGGAAGCATCAACGATTGAATCACTCAACATGACCGATGGGACTATTAACGCCATCGGAGATGTTACCATCGGCAGCTTTGACTGGTCTGGCGGAACACTGACAGGACTAGGATCGTTTGATGTAGCTGGATCGATGAATTTTAATGGAACGGACGGTCTGGAGATTGATGATACTGATGTGATCCTTTCAGGTGCGAACCATATATGGACGTCAAATAATATATTTATGAGCAACGGCGCATCACTGGTAATTGATACAGATGCGGCCCTGGAGATTCTCGGCAGCAGTGATTCTATAGAGCAAGCATCCGGTTCCCCAGCTTCTTTAATCATTAACGGCATGCTGCAGAGGACCGCTTCATCCGGTACCACGACCGTGTCTGTTGATACGATAAACAACGGGGTGATCGAGGTTCAGTCAGGCACACTGGATTTCAATAATAATTTCACAAATCTATTCGGTGCGATCATAAAGGGAGCTGGCTCAATTGATGTAATC
>CAMYJJ010000352.1 GCA_947258735.1 Thermodesulfovibrionia bacterium
TTCAGTTTCTCTATTTCTGTAATAAAATGTACGATATTCTGTTCATATGCGGCAGGAATGTTCATTTTCACTGACGATGGATCTACAGGTGAAGCATACGCGCCATTGAGGCTGGCATTAATTTTTTCTGAAATGTTATGTGCCGTTGCAAAATCAGGTTTTCTCAAAAACAGCCTGATATCTTTACCATTACCAAGCGTAAACAACGGCTCCTTTTCTATCATGATCCCGTCCGGTATTTTTCCCGCAGTCGGATGGTTTTTCTGTGTGGAAGCACCGTCACCTCCTGCTGAAAATCCGCCAATTGAAACAGGGCCCTGGGCAAGGCCATAGACCTTGCCGTCAGGACCCTTCAGGGGGGTAAGAAGCAGTGTTCCTCCTTGTATACTCTTGGCATCACCTATAGTTGAAACCAGGGCGTCAAGCTTCATACCGGGCTTTGCAAAGGGAGGTAATGTACCGGTAATAACTACCGAAGCAATACTTTTTGTCGTTAAATCTGCAGATGAAAGCGTGACTCCCATCCTGGTCAGCATATTAATAATTCCCTGTGCCGCTGCCTTGCCCTTATCTCCGCTTCCGTCAAGACCAACGACAAGCCCATACCCGATAAGCTTGTTCTCTCTCACACCTTCAAAACTCGCTATGTCCTTGATACGCTCAGCATGAACAACCGTAACGAGTGACGCGTAACAGGTGACGAGTAAAATTAAAATCAGAATCAAACAGATTCCATTATTTCTATATTGATTTTTCATTACTATTAAATTCTTCATATTAGCTCCTTACTATAATCTGTTACTCGTTACTCGTTACTCATCACTCATCACTCATCACTCGTCACCCGTCACGGTCGTTAAAACGGCCATATCCTGTCCAGTCCTCTGACAAGCCATCCGGGTTTCTGTTTGTCCTGTATGACACCGTCACCTACATAAAAGACCTCAGCATCAGCAATCTTGCTGCTCATCACCATATTATTCATTGCTATATCATCAGGCCTGACCATTCCCCTTAAGACAAGTATCTGCCGTTCCTCGTTGATGGTCAGCTCCTTTCTCGCTTCAAGCATAAGGTTCCCATTGGGCAGGACCTCAACAACCTTAGCAGTGATCGTTGCAATGAGCTCTCCTTCCCTGTTTGTATCGCCTTTCCCTTTAAAATCAGATGTTGCACTTCCCTGGACCGAGGGATCAAATTTAGCAGAATCACCAAATGCTTTTTTCAGAAGCGGCAGATTCTGAATGCCGAAGTCAGATTCCATGCCAAATAAATTCGTTAACTTATAATCAGCTGATGAGTCGCGGCTTGTGGTCGTGTCAGCTGCTCCTGATCCTGAGAGGCTTTCGATAATATTAATGGTCACCAGGTCATTCAGTCTTCTGGCTTTTCTGTCTTCAAACAGATAGGATGAATCCCTCCAGAGCGAATTTGCTGCAGGCACTGCTGCCTGCTCTTCCACCTCGTAGACATATTTGGGCGGAGGCGGAGGAAGCTTTGAAGAAGGTGTTGAAGCACATCCGGAAAGCGTCATATACATTATTAAAAAACCGAGACATAATAATGTGCTCAGATTCGGATCAGACGTTGCTGCGCATTTCATTTTAAAGTTCCACCTTAACTGTTCGTTCATCAATCAATACTCCTGTTACAACTTTTTTTGATGAAAGGTTAACTGCTCTTACCGTTTTACCGACATATCCCTTTTCTTTTGTTTTTCCTGATACAGAAATGCTGAACTCTTCATTCCCAATTACAAGTTCAACCAATTTCCCCCTTTTTACCGTCTTATGAAGCTCAACCATACTCTCTACAACCGGAATATTGCCGGCAATCGATCTTTTTAAGGACTTGCCGATTATTTTTTCCGGGTCGTTCATGGCGCCTCTGGGCATCCTTTTGATCTCTACTTCTTCTGTATACATATCATCTTCGCCAAGCACATGCCCCCTGCTGAAAGGCCTTCTGCTCTTTACCATTCTGTCAAATGCCTTTATGTTCGCCTTGACCGTCACCCTTTTATCAGAAGTATAAAATGAAAATACCGCCTTGCCTATCGGCCCTTTTTCAACTTTGATCTTATCAGGTGCGCTGTCACCCAATTCTCCCATAACTCTGACATTCCCGATCTCCACATGTTCCCAGGGATAGTTGTCTGACAGGTAGTCCATGATCATATCATCAACGTTTAATGCCGCATCAGACAGAGTCATGAAACCGGAGAACATAAGCAATATGATTGTTAAACAGACAACACCGGACTTTTCGTACCTGTGTATCCTTTGTCTGTACATAACTCTGTCATGTACTATAAATTGATTTTTGCAATCACTTTGCTCAGTCATAATATCTCTCACTGTTATCTCTTGATGTTGTTGGCCAATTGCAGCATTTCATCTGACGTCTGTACGACTTTTGAGCTCAGCTCATATGCCCGCTGGCTCACGATCATATTGACCATCTCTTCAACAACATTTACATTGCTCAGTTCAAGAAAACCCTGGTTTACGCTCCCAAAACCCTCTGCATTGGGAGTTCCGGTTGTTGCTTCCCCTGATGCCTCATTAGGCAGAAAAAGGTTCTTGCCTATGGGGGTAAGACCGCCCGGATTGGTAAACTGTGCCAGTTCTATCTGACCAACTTCAACCGAAGCATTATTCCCGTCCTGCAGTACAGAAACTGTCCCGTCTGTTGCGATCGTAATGCTTAATGTATTGGCCGGAATGGTGATGGCCGGCTCCATTGCATACCCGTCGGAGTTAACTATATTGCCTTCACTGTCAAGCTTGAATGCTCCTGCCCTTGTAAAGGCAATATCCCCTTCCGGTGTTAAAATCTGGAAAAAACCTTTACCTTCCACCACCATGTCAAGAGGATTTTCCGTTGCGGCAAAGTCACCCTGTTTAAATATCTTCTGAACAGCTGCAGGTTTGACGCCAAGGCCGACCTGTATCCCGGTCGGAAGGACGGTTCCCTCAGCTGAAGAAGCGCCGGCTTCTTTCAGCCCCTGATACATCAGCTCCTGAAAATCTGCCCTGCTTCTCTTGAACCCTGTTGTATTAACATTAGCAAGATTATTTGATATTACATCTATATTCAGCCGTTGGGCCTCCATCCCTGTTGCAGCAATAAACATTGATCTTTGCATGTACACCTC
>CAMYJJ010000353.1 GCA_947258735.1 Thermodesulfovibrionia bacterium
TCATCTACAAATGATGCTTCTGAAGTAACTTTATCGCTGTCAACGCCCAGTTGCTTTGCTATTATCTCTTTTACTTTTGCTTCAACAGACATACAGCACCTCCATTTTGAAATTTGTCTATTATGTATATATTAAAAAACTGCGAATCAATTATACATTTTTTCAATAACATATTGCACCTGACCAGGAAAACGGACTATTTTGAATGATTACATATACATGCCGCCGTTGACATGAATAACCTGTCCGGTAATGTAATCTGATTCTGCTGAAGATAGAAAAATTACAGCATTTGCGACGTCCTCAGCTGTTCCAAACGTTCCAACGGGGATTGCTTTTTTCATTTCATCTTTAACTTTGTCCGGGAGTGCTTCTGTCATTGCTGTCTGAATAAAACCGGGAGCTACTGCATTCGCCCTGATACCCCTGCCGGCGTATTCTTTGGCAATGGTTTTCGTTAACCCGATCAGTCCGGCCTTTGATGAACTGTAGTTGGCCTGTCCGGGATTGCCCATAAAAGCAACAACTGAGGATATGCTGATAATCTTTCCCTGACGCTGCTTTGCCATCAATTTGACAGCTTCTTTGCTGCAAAGAAAAGAGCCTTTGAGATTGATATTGATGACCGCATCCCAGTCCTTCTCCTTCATTCTCATCAGAAGAGTGTCCCTCGTTATTCCTGCATTATTAACAAGTATATCGAGAGGGCCAAACTCATCCGTAAACGTGCTGAATGCATGAGTCACATCTTCCTGACTGGAAACATCCAGCTTTATAGCGAGACTCTTAACTCCCAGTTTTTTAATCTCTTTTACGGTCTCTTCAGAGCTCTCCATATTAACATCAGCGATTGCAATGTTTGCACCTTCTCTGGCCATTCCCATTGCGATTGACTTGCCAATACCCTGAGCAGCACCTGTAATAAACGCATTTCTGTCCTTAAGTCTCATTTAACCCTCCACATTAAGCTCGTATTGTAGCAGATAGAGAAAAAAATCGGAATAATATTCATTATGATAATCAGGGAACAGACTATTTCGGATGGACCTGCGTATATATCGCAGCGACCTGGGAATTGAGTCCCGGTACGACAGGTTCAGGATGAAACCGGGATTAATCTGTAAAAGGATCTATTGATTCCATAGTACCGCTTCTACCGTTGCGCAGTTTAAATGCATTGGCAAGTTCCTGAATGTCCGACACCAGTGAATATAATTGACTGCTGGCAGCATTGGATTGCTGTGCATCGCCTGCTGTCTTTTGTGTTATAAGGGAAACAGAATCAAGGTTCGAGGCCACTTCTCCGCCGGTGACAGACTGTTCCCTGGCTGCATTGGCAATCTGTTGTATCATGTCAGTAACCCTTTGAACAGCATCAACAATCTGTTTCAATGAGTTTCCTGCCTGGTTGGCCAGTTCCACGCCTGACTCTACATCTGTTGTCCCGATCTGCATGGCTTCGACCGCCTTGTTAGATCCTTCCTGTATTTTCTTGATCATGTCACCGATTTCATTGGTGGAAGCCGTTGTTTTCTCCGCGAGTTTTCTCACTTCATCAGCTACAACCGCAAATCCTCTTCCCTGTTCCCCTGCACGGGCGGCTTCAATAGCAGCATTCAGGGCAAGAAGGTTTGTCTGACCGGCTATATCATTGATTACCTGTATGATCTCATCAATCTGCTCAGAGCTGTTTCCCAGGGTTTCGATGGTCTTTGCTGAATCATTCACGGACCTGGCAATTTTATTCATTCCATTAATAGTTTCAGTCACAACATCTCCTCCCTTCATGGCCAGTTCTGCTGCTTCCCTTGCAGAGTTGGCAGCATTGGATGCATTTTCTGTGACATCAAGAAATGATGAGCTCAGCTCTTCCATAGCAGTAGCTGCCACGGTAGTCTGACTGGACTGTTCCTGAGCATTTAAGTCTATTTGTGACGCTGTATCTGAAACTTCTCTTGAATTATCGCTAAGGGTATTGATATCACTCTTTAGCTTTGAAATGAAATTACTGAGCTTTGCTGTGGCCATATTAAAATGGGATGCAAGATTACCGAACTCGTCCTTTCTGGATTCGTCCATGAGGATACTGAGATTGCCGTCTCCAAATCCTTCCGCAATCGCCGTAAGGTCCTTGATCGGTGACATGGTAGAGCGGTAGATCTTTATTGAATTAAATATAATGGCAATTAAGAATAAAAGTAAAACGGAGACAATAGCGTGCTGTATGGTCTCTGTTTTTGTTGAGTTTGCATTAACAACAGCCCGTGCTGATTCAGAGAGTTCACTGACCGTGTTGATTAACTTGTCAGCTTTCGTTATTAATCTGCCATACTCGATCATCAGATCATCCACATCCATATCAGAGGAGTGGTCTACAAGATAGGGTGCAGTATTCTTTTTTATCTCCTTCCACTCCGGATCAACCGTATTAACCATAACTTCATGAATTTCTGAATTATCGATCTCTGCGAGTAAATTCATATGCACCTCTTCGAAACCGTTGACACCTTCTTTTACTATTTCTACAGACTGTGGTGTCCATTCAGTTATTATTACCTCATTAATGCCCCTGAGCATCATTTGCAGATACCTGGCCTGATTATCAAAGGAGTTGGCAGTTGATGCCTGGACTGAGACATACCGGTATCCCATTAATATGGTCACTCCGATACATATAAATAATAATGCCTGAATACTCGAAGATAGTATTAATTTCTTTTTAATGGTCATACTTCCCCCATACTATATACATCATACATATCGAGACGGAATTATTGAACGAAAACTTAAATTAAGATCAAATATACTAAAGGGCGCGTATACGTAAGAACGAGATACGCATCTGAATTACTTTTAAAAATAATACTAATAATGATAATATTCCTGCATGCATGAGAAAAGGCGATCAAAAAGGAAAAATGTTGATATCAAGGGAGAGATCATACGGGATGATCAGACTACCGCCGGAACTGTTGAGAATATTTCTGCTAACGGTATTTATATGGAAATTGTATCAGGAGATCCCTTAAGTTCATCGGTACGGTTTACGCCGGGAATGGAGCTGCGGGTCCATTTCCAGAGTCATTCAGGTGAAACCCTGAAACTGCACTGTAAGGTCATATGGTCTTACAGGTCAGAGCCTCATGGATTGGCCGA
>CAMYJJ010000354.1 GCA_947258735.1 Thermodesulfovibrionia bacterium
CGTGAGGAATTTGAAAAAACCAAAAAGGAGATCATGAAATAGGGGCGTATGCTTATACGCCCCTGCGTCTGAACATCTTACCCCGGAACACATGGGCATTTTAATCGTCGGATATGCGGGAATGTATTATTGGTCTGATACGAACCTGTAACGAACCGTCTTTTTCAAAAAAACTGTATTCCGGCGTATCTGCTTCTCCCTGACGATATTTGGGCAGTACCACGTAAACAGAATCAAGGTCCTGAGATTTAAACAATCCGGTGGTTTTTTTTGCTTTGTGCATGATGAACCTGTCGTAATCTGGATTCTGGCTCAAATAAGTGATCGCATCATTGACAGTGCCTCGGGACCGTTCATACAGTGATGCTGCTGAGGTCGGGTATATCTCACCTGATCTATTTTTATCGTACAGGATTATCAGTTCAGAACCCATCGCAGCAAACTTGATCATCTCAAAGTTCCTGCCCTCAAGACTTGTACATAATGTATAGCCTCTGCATGAACCGGGAACTTCAGGTCTGGCTGACATGGCACCTGCATGTGGAACCAGATAGAATGCAGTCACCATAATTATTACCATGAGCGGAATATATATGTTTGATATTTTTTTCATGATTAACACCTCCTTTGTTCCTCCTACTCTATTTATATCACTAAGGAAGCAATAAATCAATCAGATTATTGCCATTATAAGATCCCTTTGGGCCCGATGACCAGGAATTCCAGATATTTTTATTTTATAAGCAGTTATGCCGCTATGTTTGCTCAAGAAATCAATGAATAAAGTGGGCGCGCTTTTTCCCGTTCATATCATCCGGCTGAAAAAATAAGTAAGATCTACCGCCGGTTATATATCCCTCATATAAGCAGGAATAGATTGCTAAATTTCTGAGTATTAATCTGGATTATTAATGAAATGGAATCAGCCTGGATTCTGTTTAATTTCTCCTCTTATCAGTGATTTCACAAAAGGAAGGATTCAATTATAAAATAGCATAAAGTGTATATTATATTGACAATTAATGTAAATTAATATTACAATATGTTAACAGTAGTTCATAAAATCAATATAAAGGGGGTCTTAAAATGAAGTATTTTGCAGCAATGGTTTCGTCCTTAGTCTTATCAATACTGATTTCCGGCAGTTTATTTGCACAGGGGTACCCTTCAAGTTGTGAGATTGTTTTTACCGCTCCTATAACAGCAGGCATTGTCAACTTAGGTGATGGACAAGGGCCAATGCCTGTTCCACCGGATACATATGCCCGTATCCGAACCAAAGTAGTGGGAACTCCCCATAACGAAATCGATCGCCAGTTTCAGTCAGTACGGGAATATATAGATTTTAACCGGGAAATCATTCCCTGGCAGGAAAGATACCAATACAATCAGCTGACAACCCTTGAGATTTTGAGCGGTCAGCCCCAGCCGCTCACGATACCCACCAGTGATTACCCCGTCGGTTTCCCTCCAAGCACAACGATTCCTATAGAAGAGGGGCCTGTAGCTGCTAACTATATTGCCAGGATTCAATCCTATTCGTACCTTGGTACCTCCGTAATGAGCAGTATACATTTTAACGATAGTCTGAATCATACGGGTGAGCAGGATTCCACGACCGTCTCCTTTAGCGGTAACAGGGGATCAATAGAAGTTAACGGTTCTATCTTTGATCTTCACAGTATGAATATCTTTTACCAGCTGAGGACCCCGTCTAATGCTATTCAAGTGCCGTTTTATTGGCTGCCCTATGCTGTGATGCCGTCCTTTGAGACAAGCGTTTTCAATATAGGGAAATTTATTGATCAATATTCCCGGACCACAGGAAACATCAGCGTCAGAGTCAATGGCGCCCAGGGATTTACCATGTCATTTGGAGGAGGCTCACCCATTTTTGCCGAGGTTCACAATGGCTATACAATTCAGGGTTTTTGCCACCAGGATTCAGACAGCGATTATATTCCTGACCATGTCGACAATTGTCCCAATGATAACAACACGGACCAGATTGATTCTAATGGAAACGGCATCGGAGATGCCTGTGATGAGGAGCCTGTCTTCGTAATAAATATGGAGCCAATTGACCGGCTGGAGAACCTCAAGACATTTATTCGCAATCACGAACAGATTAATGACAGTGAAAGCGATGCCCTCATCGCTTTAATCAATAACATTAGCTCTGCTTACCTTGTAGAAGATCCGTCCATTGGCCAGGCCGAGCGCTGTGAATTGGCACTAGCGGCATTCCCGGCATTCTGGGACCACCTATGGTACGAGTCAGCCCTTCCTATGGAAGTCAAAAGAGAAATCGAAGGAGCGGATGATAGCAGCAACGTTGATTTTAATGTCTTCCGTGCACGCAGAACAAGAGATCTCATTCACACCATCAGAGATGAGGCATATAATCAAATTGAACAAAACCAGGAGAACGATCAGCAACACGGGCCGGACATGGATGTACTCATTGGTCAACTCGCAACTGTTATCCAGGATACTCATAATGCCATCGATGCAAGTGTTCGAGGACTGCTTTCTGATGTCATGGGTCAAATTTCTATCATAGCATCTCAAATTGAAGCCCAATTAATAAGCGAAGAGGAGGCAGGCAGTCAAGTAATACCTCTTTTTTCTTCACTAAGAGACATAGTGTCAGCCAACGCTGGAAGCGGAATACCTCAGGATTTATCAGACGACATGCTGCTTAACCTCGATCTCATACATGATAATCTTGACATGTAGTGGATAAAAATTAAATAAACGCTCATCCAATAGAGCATTACACTCTAAGTTATCATTATAGTGTAATGCTCTAAATGAGCCAGGTCCCCCTTCAATTTCAATGCTCCTCACATTCTCTTTTCAATGCTGGCGCTACCTTTTGTTCTCAATAACATCATGCACATCTCTACGGTGTCAAATTCAGGGAGATGGCTGAAGATACAATAGCATTTAGCCTTCAGGGTACATCAGTCGCACTTAATCCGATAAGCTCAGTTCTTTACATCGTAGGCCGGGTAACATTATGATTCAGGCATTCCAGAAAGAAAATAAATAAATTAAAAGAGAGGGTTCTCGTTTGATCAAAGGTAGGGTTAGAAATGACTCTGCTATTTTTATTTATTTAAACTGGAAATCCA
>CAMYJJ010000355.1 GCA_947258735.1 Thermodesulfovibrionia bacterium
CCTTGCTTATGAGAAATAAATGATTGTCCCGTATAAAATAATCGGTTATTGAACCCGGTATTTCCTTCTGTATTCGTTTTTCATGCATACCGTCATTGTCCCGCCACAACATATACACTTCCCCCCCCCTGCTGCCCAGTTCAGGTAAAAATGGTGATACCGGGATCCTGTTGACAACAATCAGTGCTTCCGCGTTACCAAGCTCTGCAGTCATTAATCTTCCCCTTACATTCCACTCCTGATACTCCATGTCCGTGCTGATCTCTCTCATAAAGGAAAGCGCCGGTTTACCAAATGACCTTGCAGCTTCCCATTCACTCCTGCCTTTGGCGTTATAGAGCGTTAGAATCCCTTTATCATTTATTGACATTATCTGTCTTTGACCGGTCCCCTGCCAGTCAACATAGGTAAAACCATATATATTTACATCATCAGGAAGCTCAAGCCTGCTCCCTGTCCGGTATTTTCCGTCCCTCCATATTCCTTCATACACCGGACCGCTAAACATCCTGGATTGGCCGAATTTCTGCATGAGCAGGGAGTTTGCCCTTACCCGGAAAAAATAGGGAATATTTTTTGCTACATTATGAAATCCCCGGTCCGGATTAGACTCTATTACAAATGATCGTATCTGTGCGTCCCTTACCTGGGCAGTGACGAAAATTTCCGGACGCCCATTATTATTGGCATCGAGCATATCAATCGAAAGAATGCTTCCTGATCCGGGGGCCTTGGCTGACCAGATTTCCTTCAGGTCATTATTGATCGTATATATCACCACTTTGTTCCCGTCCCCTATTACCACATTCTCTCTGCCATCACCGTCTGCATCTCCAATGGCAAACAGGCTTCCTCCTTCAAGCTCATAAATTTTCTGAAGGCCATCCTTACCTGATGAAGCCATGAGAGGTGTTGATTTATCTGTACCTGCTCCGGCAGATTCCGGATAGAGCGGTTCTTCAATCTCGCTGAACAACTTTGTATCCCGGGCCCAGTACATGCTGATCTGTAAAGATTTCGATCCATTTATCTCTGATGTGGAAAACATGAGAACCGCTTCTGCCCCGAGTTTTCTGGCATGTTCAGTCAGCACTTCCGGTTCATAGTTTGATGTGAATGATTCCAGAATCTCGAAACGCCCTGATTCCTTAAGAGAATCGTAAAAAAGCTCTGACAGCGTCCAGTCAGATGCCCTGTCCTGGAAAAAGGACAGTTTAATACCTGATGATGGAATCCTGATCCGGTCACCACTCCTGATGTCACCATGCAGTATGGTACATTTATAGAGTCCACCTTCAGGTTCCTCATTACTGACCTCAATTCTTCCCATATATTCTTCTGAATTACCAATGGGCTCATTTGTGACCGGATGGTAGAATATCCCTCCATCCCTGAAGACCGATAACCTCATGCCGCTGATCAGAAGAGCTCTGGCGTCAGCCCGTATCCAGGCAGATCCATTATCAATTTTCTCAATTGATCCATCTACCTGTTTAAAATATGCCAGCACTCTGTCACGGGCATTTCCTATACCAGGGATATCATCTGTAGATGTTTCTATGACAGGAGGGGCAGATTCCTGCACAGGACCGGCAGCTGTTCCGACTCCAGGTCCTGATATGAAAGCTCCTGTCAAAAAGACAAGAAAAACCCCGGACACTATTTCTTTTTTAATTGTATAAATATCCATTATGAACGTGTATAGCCTGTAATTATACCTTATCCTGTAATCCTAATCCAAATGATGGAGCGGGATCATAACGGTGTGATAGAGACTGCTTAATACATGGTTAATAATAGAGAGCAAATCTTCTCATTCTTACATTTTCCAGTATGCCGAGGGCCAGAAAATTTGACAACAGAGCAGTTCCTCCATAACTCATCAATGGCAATGGCGCTCCTACTACGGGCATCATTCCCAGCGTCATTCCCACATTGACAAAGAAATAAAATGAAAACATGTAGGTTATTCCCAGGGCGAGAAAACATCCTTCCCGGTCGCGGGCCTTTCCTGCAGTATCAAAGCCTCTCCAGATAATAAAGAAATACATGAAGAACAGAATCAAACTCCCCACAAAACCCCATTCCTCGGCAAATATGGAGAATATAAAATCAGTATGGTTTTCAGGAAGAAACCTGTATGGTCCCTGCGTCCCTTTCATATATCCCTTGCCCGTAAATCCACCGGAACCGATGGATACCTTTGACTGCGTAATATGGTACCCTACCCCCTGTGGATCAGCCTGGGGATCTATAAATGTGAGGATCCTCTGCCTCTGGTAATCTTTTAGTCCGTCCCATACATACTTGCCGGCAAAAGGCATGGACACAAGCGAAATGATCAGGACCGTGAGTATGATATTTCTCCTGGCTCCGGCAGCAAGAACCATGGCAGTAAATATAAAGAGCAGAATCAATGCAGTTCCCAGATCAGGCTGATTAAGAATAAGCATAAGAGGTATTACCAGAAAGAATGCGACCATTTTCAACATTGTTGTCAGACCAAGACCTGATCCGGTATCAAGGTATGACAGGTAGCGTGAAAGAGTAACAATAAAGAGTATTTTAAAAAATTCAGACGGCTGAAATGACAGGGGCCCTATATATACCCATCTCTGCGCACCCATCCCCTTTCTTCCAATAAAGAGAACCAGTATCAAAAGTACTATGCCCGCTGCATATGCGAGGTAGGCATACCTGACAAACCATTTATAATCCAGGCTGACCAGCACAAGAAAAGCCACAAGGCTCAACGCTATCCAGTATAGCTGTCTCATGTAAAAACTCTTTTGAGCAGCATCCAGTACAGGTCGGGTCGCGCTGTAAATTGTCAAGACCCCTATGAGGGCCAGGGCAATTGTCACCAGCAGCAGTCCCCAGTCAAAATTGTCTAACAGTCTTCTGTCGATCATGATTGTATTCTATTTAAAAAATAACAACTCAGGCACAAAGTGACAAAGGCACATAGGCACAAAGTTTTGACTACAAGACATTCCAAAATATTTCATTATTTTCACTTTGTCCTTATGTGCCTTTCTGCCTGTCTGACGTGACCACCCCTTCCTCTCTGTCTTTATAATACGTTTCGATAATCTTCCCGGCTATCGGTGCAGCAGCTGTGCTTCCAT
>CAMYJJ010000356.1 GCA_947258735.1 Thermodesulfovibrionia bacterium
TCCGCTACGAGCTCTACCATGCGCGTTGATCTCAAGAATGTATTAGATGATGTTATGGACCACGTGCAGATTAACAAAGGAGATTATGTGGTAGACATCGGGGCGAATGACTGTACAATGCTCTACTATTACCCTCCCTTTATCAACAGGGTCGGCATTTAGCCGTCGTCAAATATTTTCTGGGACCATGTGGATTAATCTATTACTATCGAGAACGACTATTTTTCCAAGACGTCAGTTGACAGAGCAACAAAGGGTGTCGGGGTCAAGGCGATTACCGCTTGCGCCATGTTTTATGACCTTGACGATCCTAATTCGTTTGTCGCTGACATGAAGTCCGTCCTTGCTCCGGACGGTATTATATGTCTTCAGCTGAGCTATCTGGTCCTTATGATAAAGAATATGAACTTTTATGACATATGCAATGAGCACCTTGAGTACTATTCCCTAAATACGCTGATTACTCTTATGGAAAGACACGATCTGGAGATCTTTGACGCGTCAACCAATCATGTGAACGGTGGAAGCATAAGAATTTTCATTGCCCATAAAGGCGTTCGGGAAAAAACTGAAAATATAAACAGGCTGCTTGAAGATGAAAGGGCAATGGGCCTTTATGATGCCGCGCCCTACCTTGAATTTCACAAAGACATCAATGAATTGGCTGAAAAAGTAAAAAAATATATTCTGTCGTTTACCGATAACGGAAACTCTGTTCTCGGGCTAGGCGCCTCCACAAAGGGAAATGTCCTGCTTCAGCTTTTTGGAATATCAAAGGAAATACTCCCTTATATCAGTGAGAGAAACCCTGATAAGGTCGGTTTGCGCACCCTCGGGACTGACATAGAACTTATCTCGGAAGAAAAGGCAAGGGAGCTGAAGCCGGCCTGTATGCTTGTACTCCCATGGTACTTTAAAGATGAAATTGTCAGCAGAGAAAAACCCTATCTTGAAAGTGGAGGCGAGCTCTTGTTCCCCATGCCGTATCCGCATGTAGTGAGAAGCGATGGTGAAGTGACTCTATAATTGTAGGTAAGTCATCACTCGCTCTCCTTACTTGAAAATTATTGGGCGAATGCGTTTAATGCATTATGATATTCCGTACAAATAAAACATACATTTTTCATCGGATCAGCAGGCCCGAGCCTTGTAATGTGAAGGTCTGGACTTCAATGAGAGAAAGGAACTGATATGGATCAAATTCTGGCGCAGATTGAGGACTTAGTCAGAAAGTACTATGACAACATTTTAAAAGACCAGGGGGATCGGATAGAGAAGGTTTTCCTGAGCGAGCCTGCGTTCGATTCCAGAGAAGCAATAAGGGCAATAAGAACAATTCTGGGCGGATGGATTTCACAGGGGCCCAATGTTAAAAAATTTGAGAGCGCTTTTTCCGGGTATATCGGCGGAGATATAGGCATTGCCGTTAATTCCGGCTCCTCCGCGAATCTGCTGGCAATACACGCGATAAAAGAGGTGTACGGTCTTAAGGACGGGGATGAGGTAATAGTCCCCGCCGCAACATTTTCCACTGTCGCCATGCCGCTCATCCAGGCGGGACTTACACCGGTGTACGTTGATGTGAAACGTGACACCCTTAATATGGACCCTGCTCAAATCGACAGCGCGATTTCCAACAAGTCCCGTGTTCTCATGCCTGTGCATACCCTGGGTTACCCTGCTGAAATGCCTGAGCTTGTGGAAATCGCGAAACGTAATAAGCTTGTAGTCTTTGAAGATTGCTGTGAGGCGCATGGATCATCCATTGATGGAAAAATAGTAGGCAGTTTTGGTGAAATCTCGACGTACAGGTATTTTGTTGCCCACCACATGACTACCGGAGAAGGCGGTATGATCGTTACAAATAACGAAAAACTGGAAGAGTCCTGCAGGTCTTTAAGAGAATTCGGACGGATTAACCAGAAGGACGTAGCAAACAACCGTTACTATTCAGACGACAAATTAACTGATTATGACAGGCGATATGTGTTCGACAGGATTGGTTACAATCTGCGCATGACGGATATAACGGCTGCGTTTGGGATAGAACAGCTTGCCAAGCTGGATGAGATGAATCAACAGCGCAGAAACAATGCATCGTATCTTGCAGGAATATTAACTGAAGAAGCGGGTGAATATTTAGAAGTCCCCGTTGAGCAGGAAGGTTATATTCATACATATTATACCTTTCCTATTGTTCTAACAGAAAAAGCGCCTTTTACAAGGAAAGATTTTGCAGAGCATCTGGAAGCAAATAAAATAGAAACGCGTCCGCTGTTTGCGGGTTGCCTGCCGGACCAACCAGCATTCCGGAGTACCCCCGGTCGAGTTGTCGGTGATTTATCTAATTCACGTTATTTGAGGGATAATCTTGTTTTTATAGGAATACACCCGGGATTAAAGGAGCGACATATGAAGTATGTCTCTGATGTAATTGTGAACTTTGTGAAGGAGAAGTCTAAATAATGAAGCAAATCGTAATTACCGGGGGTGCCGGATTCGTAGGGTTTCATCTTGCCCATTATCATGCAGACCGCGGTGACAGAGTCATACTGCTTGATAATTTCTTTAAGTCTGAGGGAAGGAAGGATAAGGAGCTTGAAGAATTGCTGGGCCTTGAAAACGTCAGCATATTTAATGTAGATTTAACAAAGCCGATTACAGGCGTCAGCGTTTCGGGGACTATTGATATTGTTTATCACCTGGCGGCAATCAACGGAACACGCCTGTTTTATGAGATGCCGTATCAGGTTGCCCGCAACAATTTGCTTATAACGCTGAATTTACTGAACTGGCTTGAAGATAAAAAGACAAACAAATTGCTATATTCTTCATCATCGGAAGTATATGCGGGTGCTGATAAATTTAATCTGCTCAAGATTCCGACAGATGAGCATGCACCTGTGATATTTCCTCAGCCTACGGATGTACGGTTCTCCTATGGGACAACCAAATTTATGGGAGAATTTTTATGTCTGTTCTTTGGAAAAAATTATAAGGTCCTTGTGTCCGTAATTCGTTATCATAATATTTACGGACCCCGAATGGGCAATAAACATGTGATTCCGGAATTTTGTTTAAGGTTAAACAAGCGTGAAAATCCATT
>CAMYJJ010000357.1 GCA_947258735.1 Thermodesulfovibrionia bacterium
TAACGTGATCCATACTGGTGGAACCGGAATTTATCTCGGTGATTCTCCGGGCAGCGAACCATTTATTAATGGAATAATCGAAAATAATCTAATCTATGACACTATTGGCTACAACATGGAAATAAAGCATCAAAGAGAAATCTATCGCCCTGATGATTCAGAAGTATCCGGGATTCCCATCGGAAAAAGTACAACAATTATAAGAAATAATGTATTCAGAAAAAATTCTCAAACAAGTTCCGGTGGTAGTTATGCAAGGCCCAACTTATTAGTTGGTCACTTTCCAGACTCTGGTCCCGGTTCTACAGACGAATATCACATTTATGGAAACCTGTTCCTGGGTAATCCGATTGAAGCATCTTTTCAGGGAGAAGGCACAATAGCTTTTTATAATAATATCGTTGTCAATATCATGAATAGTGGATTTTCAGAGATTGTGATTCAGCCTCACAAAGGATTTGTCAAAGATGTAAGAGTCTTTAATAATTCAATTGTTTCGGTAAATACTGGAATCTATGTGTCAGGTGGTGAACCTGCCTTTGAACAGAAAGTTATTGGAAACGCAGTGTTCGCCAGTAATCCCATCAGTTCTTCTGACAGGACAGACAATATCGTCGATTCTTATGCAAATGCTGTAAATTATCTCATTAATCCGGCCGGCGAACCAGGAGTGAATTTAAACTTATATCCTAAAGCAGGAATGCTGACAGGAAACCCAATCAATACAGGTTCATTCGACACATATGCAGCCTGGAATACAGATTTTAACGGAGACCTCCATGATGGAACTTTCAGGGGTGCTTATGCAGGGGAGGGAAATAACCCTGGATGGTTACTGCAACTGGCAAAAAAACCCATGGTATTCGATACTACAGTTCCAACGATACCGCAGAACGTACATGCCACAGCTCAAAACGCGTCTCAAATATCTCTCACATGGAACTCCTCGACTGATCCCGAAACCGGAGTAATATATTACAAGATTTACAGAGATGGTGTATTCATTGGTCAATCCGCATCCACTTCGTATTCAGATTTAGGACTAATTGACAGCACAACATATTCCTATGAGGTGTCGGCAGTCAATGGCATGGGCCTTGAATCTGACCGAAGTATTCCTGATGCAGCTACAACTTTAGCTGATACTACTCCTTTAACCATAATTTCCGTTAATTCAACTGGCAATCCCAATAAAGTGCTTGTAACGTTCAGCAAAACATTAGATCAGACAAGTGCCACAGATATTTCAAACTACCAGATAGATAATGGCATAACTGTTTCTGCTGCTTCCCTCAATACCGATTTGAAATCAATTTCTCTTACTACCTCTCCACACAGCGAAGGTATAACTTATATTCTGACTGTCAACAATATCAGGGACAGGGCATCCGTACCAAATACTATATCAGACAACACTAAGGAGTCTTATATATTTGTCGCGGCATTGCTCATCTCAAACCTTTCTGTAACAAGTGGAGAAAATTATGTATGGGACATTCTTGGTGTCGGTGAACAGCCCTATATTGACAGGAGCTTTACATTTACAACAGTGCCATCAGAATACGTCGGCCTGAATTACCTAAAAACCGCAAATGATGACAAGGGGAGTACCGATAATCCTTTCATCACGTTTGATGTAAATCAGTCAGTAACAGTGTATGTTGCACATAGTGTTCACATCACGCCAAAACCATCATGGCTCTTGTCATGGACTGATACTTCGAAAGACCTGGCGACTTCCGATACAACACTTCATATTTACAAAAAAAACTTCTTGGAAGGGACTGTGGCACTTGGCGGAAATGAGGGAGGCAGCCTGAGCATGTATTCGGTAGTCGTCAAATCTTCATCCGGTACAATTGATACTACTACTCCCTCACCTCCTACAGGGTTAAGGAAAGTTAATTAATGCACTGTCAGGAATTAATCATTCAAGGAGCATAATAATGAAAACAAGGATTCTTTTCACAATCATATGCATTATAAATTTCACTTTTCTGTCTACATTGACAGCAGCTATTGATATTCCTGTAAAAACATGGATAAAACGGGATTTGCCAGGTATAGGAAACGCTCCCTTTGCAGGCAAACACATGCGCTTTTCTCACAACCCTTTAAATGGACTTATTTACGAGTTAGGGGGTGATTATTCCGGGTCCATTGGATCAAGTTCAAAAAGAAATGAATTATGGTCTTACTCTGTTTCTGAAGATGATTGGAAATTGGAATATCCCTATTGCGGCCCTGCCGGGGATGTTCAACCAAGACAACCAGATGAGGTAGGTTTTGTCTATGACAATAAAAGAGATATTTTTTGGATGATTCATGGACATATGGGTGCTGACTCAGGTTTGTGCAGTTCAACTCTGGTTGCAGAAATAATGAATTTTGATCCCGCTACAAAAAAATGGTCTGTGGCAGCTGCGACAAAAGGGGATACAAGAGCAAGATTTGCCAATTATGATCCTCTAACTGATACTATTATTTTCCTTGACTATGAAAGTAAAGTATATATATATGATATTGACAATGACAAGTGGACATCAAAAGGATTTCCGGTCAGCGGTGTTGATGGGGCTGAATATGCGGCGATAGATGTTGAAGGGAGAGTTATTTATTTCATAGATCCGGAAGGCGGTCAGCTATTCCGCTATCATATTGATGAGCAAACTCTTGAATTTATTTCAGATACACCTGACACTGCACTACATAATTTAGGTATGCCAATCTGGGATTCAGTAAATAAAGTATTATTATGGCCACGCACTAGGGATTATCATGGCTTTATTACCTTATATGTTTATCATCCAGATTCTAATAGTTGGGAAACTCCTCCAATGACTCAGCCGGATGGACTGCCTGTGCGAGGAAATGCTGCAGTTTTTGACCCAATACAAAATGTGCTCATGATTATGGGCGGCAGATCTGATTATGATGGACTTATTGAACAAAATCCATATTTGTTTTTATATCGCTATGGGAATGGAGACGGGACCCCTCCTGACACAACCCCTCCAACAGTTCCTCAGAGTCTTAATACAGACGCAGTCAGCGGGTCTCAAGTTAATCTTTCATGGCAGGCTTCAACTGATGCCGAGTCAG
>CAMYJJ010000358.1 GCA_947258735.1 Thermodesulfovibrionia bacterium
TTAAATTTGCAAATATTATGTAATGAATTACTGAGACATGTGTAATCAATTACATAATGCTGCATATTTGCCGTTTAAACATCTTGAATTTAAATTGTTTTATATTTGGCATGCTAATTGCTTCCCTCATAGTTATGAAAACATTGGGCAAAAAGGTTACGGCACTTCAATCAATTTATTCTCATACCCAACCTATTATACGTTCTATTCATATAAATGCCCAAAATCATTTAATGAGGAGCTACATGATGAAAAACCGTAACGAAAAGAAACATACAATTATTACATTTATTTGTGCATTGACCATATTAGCGTTTATACTCATTGCCCTGCCCTCATCAGCACTTTCCAGTATGGACAATTATTGTTCGACACCTCCTTTTATTTCAAGCGGTGTGCAGCCGAACCTCCTTTTAATGATAGACAACTCAGCAAGTATGTATGACCTTGCATATGTAGATAACGGCAATGCTCCGGTAAGGGAGTCCAGTTACTGCTATGACCAGACATATAGCAGCACTAATGCCGATGGCAGCCCCAATAACTATGTTGGATACTTTGAACCGAAGACTGTTTATTCTTATGATGGTAACTTTAGTGACTCCGGCAATTTTAAAGTTGGAAGTTTTCCTGTTTCCTGTTCCCATCAGATCAGTAATCAACTTTGTGTAAATATCGTTGCCGGTGAGGTAGATGAATTTCATGCAACGGGAAACTATCTCAACTGGCTGACCGCCTCAAAGCTTGATGTCCAGAAACAGATACTCACCGGCGGTAAATATGATACTGCATCAAATGAGCTTGTTTCCGAGTCACGCGGATGTGTGGGAAGGGGGTTTGTCAAGGAGGCACTTACCGCAGATTATGTTGAAGGCGGTGTGAACACGTCACTGGGTATAGCATTCAGAATCACAGGCCCTGAAAATGAATATAACGCATCCGGTGTGTCAAACGGCGGCCAGACATCGATAAAAATTTATGAGGGCGATTACAATGAAGTGTTGTGCCAGGAAGCTATCGAGCAGATAAATTATGCCAGTAATCCCTCGGCTATCAGATCGTCTGTTGAGGATTGTTTATCATATGATCCTCATGCCGCAGCAGGTTCGCAATACTGTAAAGAGGAAACGACCAGGTCGTGCTCGGTAGATTCAGACTGTGATAATGTTGATGTAGCAGGCGAATGTGAATCTACCGGTAAAAAGAGTGAGAGAAAATGTTTATCAGGCAAGACAGGGGACTCATGTGTGAATGATTCAGACTGCGACACTTTTAGTCCCAGTGTCGGCCCCTGTGTGGGCGGTACGTCACATAGTGCTGAAGTAAGAACAAAAATCGTGTTCAATCAGGCCATGCAGGAATGCTGGCAGATATGGAGCGGCAGCAAAACAGAAGTCGGCAACGACGCGTGGAGTGGTGAAGCGCCAAAGTGTTCAGATATCTATTCAGAGTATAAAGTGTGTAATGGAGGCAGTAACGACGGCAATACATGCACATCAGATGCAGATTGTCCAGGTGGCGGCACATGTGTATTAAAGGGACCTGCTGCGCTCGGGGCTGGAAATCCCGCCTTAATGTGCAATGCTGCATATACCGGTTACTGTGCTACAACCACTGATAACTGGGCCACGACAGACTGGGTGGCAAAAGAATTTACTGATCCCCAGGATTGTTTCCTTTCAAAATATCTGGAGTTCTGCAACAGTGTAAAGGTCCCGCCTGTCGTTGATCCTTCTGATGCACCTGATGACACAGCAGAGACCGCAAATATCCCTGCAATCATCTCTGATATCGGGGTAGAGGCTCAGCTGGGATCACCGATTGCCACTTTGAAGGCCAATAATTATGATACTACACCACCTGCGGGGCTGATAAATGATTACAGTAAGTATATACGTTTTGGTGCGATGGACTTTAATATTAACGGTGCAGAATCTGAATGCGCTCTGGGAGCGATGCCATGTCCAAAGGTATGCAGCAGTACATCAGACATTGTCTGTAATACAGACGATGACTGTCCAGACCCTGAGACATGTGAACCGGTTGATGATGACAAAGACGGCGGTGAAATAATTCATTATATAGGGGAAGGCATCTGTTCAGTCTCTGGCGATCCATGTATCAGAGACGACAAGTGTCCCAGCGGCGAGAGGTGCGAAGCTGTCGTTGGTGATCACAGCACAGGACTTATCTTTGCCATTGATGAAATAGAAGCCAGGACATGGACCCCGTTTGCAGAAGGCTATTACAACGCAATAGCATATTTCGTAAAAGACGCTATTAAGAATACTGTCCTTGATCCAATAAAATATGACGCCTCAACCGAAGCCATTAAGGAGCCGCTGGCGGCATCCGATTTTGAAGTCGAGAAGAACCCTATTGAGTACAAATGTCAGGCAAACAATATCCTCATCATTTCCGACGGGTCTTCGACAGCTGACCAGCATGTTACCATGATGAGTAAAGCTGTACAGGCCAGCGATCTTTATAATGATGGTGACAGTGCAGACCCGGGTTTATGCGGAGATTATTATGGAAGCTCATATCTCGATGACCTGAGTTATTATGCAAAAAACAGAAACATTTTTGATCCGCTGGACAGTGACACCAGTGATAACGATCCTGCCCAGAGTATCACAACCTATGTTGTATACACCGGATCAGACGCAAGTACTGAAACCGGCGAGTGCCATCCAAAAACATTGATGAATGATACTGCTGAGAATAGCGATACAGATCTCTACGATCCGAAGGACCCGGACGAACTGAGACGTGCATTGAAAAACGTATTTACAAAAGTCTCCGGCCAGGCATCATCCGGTACCGCATCATCTGTTATTGCCTCTTCAGAAGGCAGTGGGGCCCTGATGGAACAGGTTGTTTTTTATCCAAGTCGCAAATTCGGAAACACGGAAATATCCTGGACCAGCACTCTGCAGAACCTGTGGTTTCACATTGACCCCAAGTTCGGCGGCACCTCTATCAGGGAAGATACAGATGGAAACAATGAACTTAACCTCAGTAATGACTTAGTTGTAGA
>CAMYJJ010000359.1 GCA_947258735.1 Thermodesulfovibrionia bacterium
GCTGTCCTGCCGTTGATGGTTGTCCCGTCAGTGGTCGGCATCATGCTCGGTTCTTTCGTAGGTGTTAAGGTGCTCGCAGTCACCAAGCCGGCAGTCATCAGGATACTGGTCATCAGTGTACTTGGAGTTGCAGGACTTAAGGCGCTATTAAAAGGACTGGGAATCGGGTAAGGCATTTCATGCCCGATTTCACAGATTATAAAAAGTTGATTTCACAGATTAAGCTACTTGGTTGCTCAAATAAAATCCGTGCAATCTATTTTAATCCGTGTAATCGTTTTAAAAAATCGGCGTAATCAGTAAAATAATAATTTTACAGGAGGAAAAATGGCAACCCAGGCAACAGAAGAACAATTACTATATGCAAATATTTTAAACAAGGGAATGTTAGTCGGACTGCTCGGACTTGTTATAACTTTTATAATCTACGGTGCCGGTATCCTTGAACCGAAAATCCCACTGGAACAGGTGCAGAATTACTGGGTCATGCCGGTAAACGATTATCTTCATCAAAGTGGCATCCATGCAGGCTGGGCATGGCTTGGCAATCTGGGTTACGGGGATATGCTTAATTTTCTGCCGATTGCCTTTTTGTCTCTTCTAACCATCGTTTGTTATTTAGCAATCCTTCCGGGCCTGATGCGCAAAAAAGATACTGCTTATGTGGTCCTGGTTATTGTAGAGGTAGTTGTGCTCACAGTTGCAGCTTCAGGCATTCTGGGTTCAGGCGGGCACTAGTATTGACATCTTATTACGCATACATAAAGGAGAAATAGAATGTTTCTGGATAAAAAAGTAAAAGACTTGATGATACCCATCAAAAAATATGTTGTTATATCTCCCGACACTTCCCTTCAGGATACTGTACTTGAAATGCGAAAAGTATACTGTGAAGTTGAAACCGGCAAGTGTACGGAAGCCGGACACCGTACCGGCCTTGTTATGACGGATAGCAAACTTGTGGGCATCGTTGATTTTCAGAGTATCATGAGAGCCCTTATGCCTGAGATTGCGGGCAAATTAAGTGATAAGCTGGCTGCTCTGGGTGTGTCCATTGCATTTGCTGAAGCTGACGCCCATGATCTTGATGCAGCCAAAGCAGGATTCAAAGAAAGAGTCCTTCATAACGCTGAGACAAAAGTCGGCGACATTATGCTTAAATTGAAAGGTCAAATAGAATCAGATGCTGAGATTATGAAAGCTCTTAAATTAATGTATAAGAACAAAGTTATGGTATTGCCGGTTTTTGAAGGCGATCAGGTTGTGGGTGTTCTGCGTGATTCAGATCTGTTTCTGGCTACTGCTAATATTCTGTCTGAATAATTAACTGCATTAATGACCAATGTCAAAGCTCAAATGCCAATTGAATGTCAAATGACTTAAGTTCAAAAAGAGCAGCTTATTTAATACCTGTTTTGCCTTTATTTTGTCATTATGTCATTAGGATTTCAATTGACATTTGAGCTTTGACATTGGTCATTTTTATTATCAGGGCACTAACAATGTCGGTAATTCAGACACTCTGGCAACTTCATATGAAATACTCCTGTGGAGCATCTTTTCAAGAAATTTATGACCGGACGTATTGCCCATGATGATCATGCTTGCCTCCCGTTCCCTGGAAACACGAATTATCTCATCAAATATTCCTCCTGCTCCTGTATGCGGTTCAGCATCAATGCCTGAAGCCTTAAGCTTATCGCAATAGACCTTCAACTTTTCGTCGCATTCCTTCTCAAGTCCTTCCATTTCAGTGACATCTTTTGGTGAACTTGTATCAATATTGTGAAAAACTAAAACCTTATTAACAGCACCATTCAATGATGATACAAATTCTAAAACCCGTTGAGAAAGATCAGACCAGTCCACAACAACAAGGGGCATCTCAAAAGGCAGGTCATTGGTCCGAGTCAGTTCAGCTTCCTGCCACTCGAACTGTGCTACATGTGAAATTGCAAGTACAGGCTTCTTACTGCGGGTAATCAACTGGCCTCCATAAGGCCCTAAAAAAGAATTCTCTTTTTCAAAACTCTTCTTTTTGCCTACGACTATCAGATCAACATCCTCTTCCTCTGCTTTAACAAAAATCCCGTGGACAGGATCACCTACATAAATCTCGATCTTACTCTGTATACCTTTTTCATTTAACGACTGTTGCCAGTCCTTCAGCCTTATCTTTGCCTCCGCTCGAAGCTTCTCTTCCTCTTTCTTAAGGTATCCTCCGAATGGCACAAAACCTACATCATCCCTTAAGATCACGTGACACAGCACCACCTCCCTGAGGCCGGCTTGTTCCAGAACTAACAGTGATTCAAGTGTTTCATATGAAAGCTCTTTGAACTTTGTCGGAAACAATATTTTTTCAATAGTCATAACCCTTCCTCTCAGAAATAAAAAACAAATGTTAACAGTACAAAAATCGAAATCAGAATTGGTATTGAATATTTTATCATGTAACCAAAGAAGCTGGGCATAGGGGTCCCTGTCTCTTCAGCTATTGACCGGACCATGAAGTTAGGGGCATTTCCTATATAAGTGACAGCGCCAAAAAAGACCGCTCCCTCAGATAGTGCTTTCAGATAGACTTCGTGCTCTTTAATGAGCAGCGATACAGCTTCCTGCGCATCCACCCCGGGATAAAACTTGCCAAGCAATAAACTTAAAAATGTAAGGTATGTAGGGGCATTATCCAGAAAACTCGACAATATACCTGTTATCCAGAAATAATGAAATGGTTCCTGCACTGCTGCTATTAAAAAAGCGAGTTCCCCTTTTTCACCGGCCTGGAGAATCTTGAGACAGGGCATCATGGTGAGAAATATACCGATAAACAGTATCGCCACTTCCTGCATCGGAAACCATGTAAACTCGTTGTCCTCGCGTATCTCCCTTTTTGTTGTAACTAATGAAAGAACAGCCATAAGGATTAATACTGCATCTCTTACAATATCTGCTGATGCAAGGTGTACGCCCAGAATATTCAACTCACCCCAATGTACTACACCGCTCATTAACACGGCTCCGATTATCCCTGC
>CAMYJJ010000360.1 GCA_947258735.1 Thermodesulfovibrionia bacterium
AGACAAGGATAGCATTCCTGGCAAACAGGAGGATCGACCTCACCATCCGGAGCATGAGTCATACCAGAAGCCGTGACGAGCAGATTGATTATGCAGAGCCTCCCTACCTGTGGACGGGAAAAATATTCTATGCGAAAAAAGACAAGTTTAAAAGCCCCATGGATATCTGCGGAAAAACAATGGCAGTTACCCAGGGATCAAACGCCTACATCGCCGGACAGGAGTATCTCAAGGAAATGGGATGTAAAAAGGATTTTAAGATCAACTCCTATCAGAACAATGCTGAATGTTTCCTCGCCCTGAAGCAGGGGAAAGTGGATGCTTATATCCAGGATACACCGATTATTGCCGGTGTTGCCGGATCAGAGGGTGTTGATTATGAGCCCGTAGGCCCCATCTTCAGCCCCGGTCTCTACGGAATCGGCACTCCTCCCAATGACAGCAAGTGGAGAGACACTGCAAGCTTCGCTCTGCAGGACCTCATGTCAAACGGGACCTACGAGAAGATCTACATGAAGTGGTTCGGCCCGAACGGGATTGCTCCATTGCCGGTCAATTCAAGGCCCAGACTGCCCGCAGACATCTTCGGCGACAGGAACCAGTTTGTATGGCCTAACTAAGCTTTTTAAAATGGGGATACCCTCGGTGTCCCCATTTACTTTTCCCCCCGTTATGTATAAAAATAGCAGTGCCATCTGTAAAAAGGAGCACCTATGAACGCATTTGACAGGAAATTGTCTGCCGATGATTATTACCCCCTCCGGGCAGAACAAATTTCAACACTGCAGGTCAACATGGGGTACAAATGTAACCTGAGGTGTACCCACTGCCATGTGGAAGGCTCTCCAGACAGAAAAGAGGAGATGTCTTCAGCCACGGTAGATAAGATAGTAGACATCCTCAAAAGACACGAAGAGATAAAGACCGTCGACATAACGGGCGGATCGCCTGAAATGAATCCCAACTTCACACGTCTCGTAGCGGCTGCTTCTGACATGGACCGGGACGTCATCGTTCGATCCAACCTTGCCATAGCAACAGAAGCAGGCATGGAGGATATTCCTGCGTTCTGGGCCAAAAACAGGGTAAAAGTCGTCGCCTCCATGCCCTGTTATACTGCCGATGGCGTTGACGGACAGAGGGGAAAAGGAGTCTATGACAGAATCATCTCTGTCCTGAAGCAGCTGAACAGCCTTGGCTATGGCAGAGAGGGCAGCGGTCTCGAAATCGATCTTATGTTTAATCCGATAAAAGCAGGGATAGCCCCTGACAAGAAGATGCTGGAGAACACGTATAAAGAAAAGCTGATGGAGATGCATGGCATTACTTTTAATCACCTCTTTGCCCTGAGCAACATGCCCATCGGCAGGCTTGCAAAATCAATGAGCGAGACCGAAAAAAAGGAGTACATGCATCCGCTTGAAGAGAAATTTAATCCTGAAACAGTCGATAACCTGATGTGCAGACATATCATAAGTGTTGCCCCGGACGGCAGTCTCCATGACTGTGATTTCTGGCAGATGCTGAAACTTCCCGTGAAAGACAGCGCCGCAAACGATGTACGGACCTTCAACTATCAATCACTGAGCAGCAGGGAGATCCTGACAGCAAGGCTCTGCTTCATGTGTACGGCAGGAGCAGGTGCAAGCTGCAGCGGTGCGTTGGCGTAAAACCATTTCACTCTTTCTCGACCTTCTCTTTCATATGTTATAACATCACAGGAGGCCCGCATGAAAAGGAAAATATGTGCAATTGGCAATAGCCGGGGTGTATCAATCCCGGTTGATGATCTTGAGGAGCTTGATCTTTCTTTCGGTTCGGAGGTAGATATCAAGCTGGACGATAATCATTCCCGAATAGTAATAGAACCTGTCAGGAAAAAGAAAAAGTATACGAAGGGAGTCGACCTGGAATTAGTCTCGCAGGTCAATGACTTTATTGACAAATATGAGCCTGCTCTTAACGAGATAGCAAAGAAGTGAAATATCTCTCTGCTGAACAGGTGCTTTTTATCCACAGCAGGTTAATCGATCGAACCGGTGGATCTCACGGAGTCAGGGATATAGGCCTTTTGGAATCTGCCCTTGCAAGACCGATGTCAACTTATGATGGAAAGGATTTATACCCTGACGTCTCCCATAAAGCCGCAGCCCTCATGGAATCGCTCATTAAAAATCATCCTTTTATCGACGGCAATAAGAGAACGGCTGTTACAAGTTCAGGCCTTTTCCTTCAATTCAACGGGTATCGTTTCAATGCTTCCCAGAAAAAGCTGGAAACGTTTACTTTGGATATGGCAACAAACAAAGCATCCTTTGATAATGGTGTTGAATGGTTAAAGATGTATTCAAAGAGAGAAAGCTAACCCCTATGCTTCATCCTTATAACAACAGCCATTAAACCCCGCCCGCCATTTACTGTAACTTTTTTATTTTCCTAATTATCTCACTCGTTGATCTGCCTTCAACAAAAGGAATCGTCTGCACCTCATTGACAAGGTCGCTGCCCACGATATCTTCAGGCTTCCAGTCTGCCCCTTTGACAAGCACGTCCGGACCTATTTCCTTAATCAGTTCATAGGGAGTGTCTTCATGAAAGAGGGTAACAAAATCGACCATGGAGAGCGCTGAAAGGACTTCCGCCCTTTCATTTTCAGGGACAACAGGCCTGCCGGGCTTAATGGCCGATACGGAACTGTCTGAATTCAGTCCTATGACAAGGATATCACCCAGTTTCTTCGCTTCATCAAGATACCGGACGTGTCCGACATGAATGAGGTCAAAACAGCCGTTGGTAAAGACAATTTTCTTTCCCTCACTCTTCAGCTGATGAATGATATCCCGGAGGTTTGATCTTTGAATAACTTTTCCCATGTACCTATTTAATGTTAGTGCATAACCTTACGATGTGAGCCGTCATTCCCGCAGTCTGTTGAGCGGGTCGGAGCGACTCTCGCGTAGACTCGCATCGAGAATCCAGTCTTTTCAATAGCTGCTGGATGCCCGATGAAAGAC
>CAMYJJ010000361.1 GCA_947258735.1 Thermodesulfovibrionia bacterium
CCATGAACCAAAGCTGAGAGTCATGGATAATTTGTCACAGGTCAGTGAAATCGGCGCATTCCCTCCCTCACAGCTTGGCAGCACTTACTATCACATACTGAATTTTGGTATTGCGCCGGGGGTAATACTTTCTGAGGGCAACAGGATACGGAGTCAGGGGTATATGATATTGCGAATCATCACTCCCGGCACCAGCGACTTTTTCGAAATAGCACCTTACCCGTACAGGTTCGTTGCTTCACTGGAGCCTGAAAAAACCATGCAGAGTGGTCAGGACACAGCGTCACAATTCAGGCTTAAGCAACCCCGTTTCCATGTAAGAGTTTTCAGTGGAGAGCGGGTCATAGCTGAAGGTGATCCGGACAGGGGGATAGAAGTCGATAATCTGAAACTCACTTTTTTCAGCCCTACATACTGGGTCCTTCTTGAAGCAGTGAAAGACCCGGGCATAGCGGTCATGCATGCCGGTGTCGTGATGCTCACCATTGGCATACCCATGGCATTCATATTTTTTGTGTTGAGGAGAAAAGAGGCGAGCCCATAATTGAGAACATTTTGGTTAAACTATATCTATGAAACGTATACTTTTTTATCCCGGGTTTAAATAAAGCATGCTGTTAACTATTATCAAACGCTCATTTATAAATCAGAAGAAATCAATGCTGCTTATGGTTGCTTCAGTAGCAGTAGGGACTGCACTGGCTGCTTCTCTCATAACTCTCTCCTTGGAAATAACCGGAAAGGTTTCAAAGGAGCTCAGGGCATTCGGTGCCAATATTCTTGTTGAACCAAAGGTTGAAGGCCTGGCAGACTTGACAGGCCAGAAGAGGTATTTAAACCAGGATGATATCATCAAGGTGAAGACCATTTTCTGGAGACACAATATTCTCGGGGTCTCACCTTTTCTTGAAGCATCCGGAATCCTGACTCATAAAGGAAGTGAAAGAGACGTGAAAATCGTTGGCGCATGGTATGATAACCAGCTTCCCGTTCCCGGTGAGAAAAAAACGTTTTCAGCAGGCATACGGAGCGTTTCTCCATGGTGGGAGATAAGAGGAAACTGGCCCCGCGCGAAGAATGAAGTTATTCTTGGAACAACACTGGCATTAGAGCTTGGGGTTCAACAGGGACAGGAAATACGTATAGAGGGATCATTGTTTAATATCACCGGCATTCTTGATACAGGAGGCCCTGAAGATGATCGGGTATTTATGGAGCTTCACGTGTTGCAGGAATTTAAGGATATGAATGGGAAGGTGTCAAAGGCAACGGTCAGTGCCCTTACAAAACCAATGGATGAATTCGCGTATAAGGACCCTGAAACAATGACCCAGACTGAATATGAAAAATGGTATTGTACGGGCTACGTGACCTCAATTGCAAAACAGGTTGAGGAGGTGTTCAGCGGTTCCCGTGCAAAACCGATATGGCAGGTAGCTGAAACAGAGGGCAATGTGCTCGGCAAGCTCGAAATACTGACCTATCTGCTCTGTATCATAGCTCTTGTGGCATCAGCCTTGGGAGTTTCTACTACAATGATAATGAGTCTTTTGCGGCGGTCTGAGGAGATAGGGCTTATGAAGGCCTTAGGGGCACAGCGGTCTAAAATTGTGGCCATTTTCCTGACCGAAGGATGTATCCTCGGATTTTTCGGAGGGATTATCGGATACATTATATCGATTTTTGTTTCAGAGTATATTGGACTTCATGTCTTTGACACGGCCCTTCAGAGGAGAGATTCTCTTATGTTTATCGCAATTGGAAGTGCTATCGTGATAGCGCTGGCCGGGACAATCCTGCCCATTAAAAGGGCATTGCATATTAAACCCAGCATTGTACTGAAAGAGGCAAAGTGAAAAGGAACTGGTTCTTATATTTTTTTAAAAAGTCTGTTTCACAGAGAAAGGGACGAATTATTATTGCTTCCCTTTCCGTAATGCTGGCCGTTGCAATTGTCACGGGGCTGTTCGGGATTACCTCGGGCATAAAGGACAAACTCGGTTCGGAACTCAAGGCTTATGGTGCCAATGTGATCGTTACTTCAGGAAAAGGAGAGTATCTGGACTATGACTTACTTGAGCGAATATTAAATCTTGATGGTGTTGAGCATGCATTGGGACAGGTTCTTGGACAGGCCTTCATTAAAAAGGAGAGTGTAGAAGTTATCGGACTTGAAATGGGCAGCATGAGAGAATCAGGCTGGAGACTGGACGGCAGCTGGCCGCAGAATGAAAGGGAAATAATAGCTGGTAACAATCTTAAAGAAGCATTACAGATTAAGCAGGGTGAAAACATTTCACTTCAGAATGAAGGAAGAAACCTGGAATTGACGGTAAGCGGGTTTATTGAAAGGGGCGGGCCTGAAGATAATGCATTCATTGTATCAATACCGCAGGCGTGGGAGTTAATGGGTATTGAAGGGAAATTAAGTGTATTTCTCTTAAGGAATAAATCAGGTGATCTGGATAAGATAAGCAGCAGGATACAGAACATGCTGCCGGAAGCAAGTGTTAAGACATTACGTCAGGTAGCGGTAGCAGAAGCGTCTCTTCTCGGTAAAATGCAGATGCTCATGATCCTCGTTACTGTTGTCGTGTTTTTTGCCGCAGTTGTAAGCATCATGAGCACGATGGGAGCAAATGTGCTTGAAAGGCGAGAAGAGATAGGCCTCATGAAGGCCATTGGTGCGACCCGAAACAATATCAGAATATTTTACATTGCAGAAGCATTGATAATAGGATTAACAGGAGGTGCAGCAGGTTTTTTGCTCGGATACCTGTTTACCCAGGCAGTATCATGGGGCGCTTTTGATTCTTTTATTAAGGTCCCCTTATATCTGTCGCTGCTTTCAGTTGCCGTAGGAGTGATCATATCTCTGATAGCCAGTCACTTCCCTGTTGGTGATGCATTGAAGTATAATCCTGCGGTGATATTGAGAGAAGAATGAAACAGAATAACCAAGAAACAAATAACAAGATCCAAATAAAAAACAATGAC
>CAMYJJ010000362.1 GCA_947258735.1 Thermodesulfovibrionia bacterium
CAAAATAACTGAGAATATCTTCAAGATAGGGATAGTTCTGCGGATAGAGCATCTCATCGGCTGAGGTCAGTCCGGATTCCTTCATTGCCCGTATATGCATGCTCCGGATCGCCTTGAGACCTTCTACCATATCCGGCGCTTCAGACGGTACAGGCTGGTGGGCCATTCCCTTGTATCCTTCCCCGGTGGTGCGGGGCTTGTTCGTATATACCCGGGGGATAAGGATTAATTTTTCCTTTACCTCATCCTGAAGACGGGAAAGCCGTGAGACATATTCACATAAGGCGTTCTCATTGTCTGCTGAACAGGGCCCGATAATGAGAATGAACTTCTCACTTTCTCCCGTGAATACAGAGATGATGTCATCATCTCTCTTTTTCTTGAGGGCCTTTAATTCGTCTGTAAGAGAGATGGTTTCCAGAATCTCTCCTACCGGCGGCATTTTTCTGATATATTCAAAACTCATTATTTCTCCGCGGTTATTTTACTATAATTTAGGAAAGAATATCCTGACAGCCCTCAGTGCTTATGTTTTTTATGCATGTGGTCCATCACATGTCCTTCCTCTTCTTTATCCAGAGGGAAATCCATTCTGCCTGCCGCATTAATAAGCATGTTGACATGACCGACAGCAGGATACTCCTTCTGCCAGCCTGACATTCCCATAAGTAAAGCACGGGCGTCATAACCCAGGAGCCTGAGGGGGACGACACTGTAGTTTTCATGGACATTCATATGGCCCACAAGAATGAGCTTTTTATCTTTCGGCAGCTTCTTCAGGTTTTCAGCCTTAAAAAGGTCATTATACGGGAGATGGAGAGAGCCGGGAATACGACCGTATCTGGGCTGTCCCCATGGACCGTCATCAGGCGCGACACGAATATCAACAACGAGGAAATCTTTTTTCCCCTCCTGCAGCCATGTGTTAAGCTGCATTGCCGTTATATGGTAGTTGTCATTTTCAGTGCACCTGCTCATTATCGAATCAATCCTCTCAGCAAGGCCTGTATCATCGGCATTGACAGGCAGTGAAACAAAGAGTGTGGACATTAATAGTGTGAAGAATACATATTTTTTCATATACCGCTCCTTTATTAGTTGTAATACGAAATTCTAAGGTATTATGAAACCATAATCAAGTTCATTACATCCAAAAAGAACTGTCATTCCCGCAAGCAAAGCGCGACGGGAATCAAAACGTGATAGATTCTGGACATGCCCTGAACCGTATGGTACAGGGCAGGCCAGAATAACAGAGGTAAGCCGGAATGTCGATCGGGACTACTGCATGATGCTTGACATCACATGAAATACTAAAATGAAAAATGCCAGATGTAATAGCACATGATCTTCTTTTTTTACCTACCCACAAGCACCGAGCATGTTGCATGATTCAGCACATACCGGGAAACACTTCCAAGGGATTTCAGGATCCCCCTTTTCCCGCTGCTTCCAAGTGCTATCATGTCTGCACCCATTTCATCTGCAGCGCTTAGGATCTCCAGAGGAGGATCACCGAATTTTGTGGACCTTGCAGACCCGGGAAATCTGTTTTTTAAGAGTTCATACGTCTTCGTTGTTATGTCTGTAGACATTCTGGATGCCTCCTCATGTGTACCGGCAATAATGTTTTTAATCCTGGTGTCCACTTCCATTGAAAACTGATCAGGTATGTCATAGAGTGTTGAAAATGAGACATTCAGTATGGTCATCTCTGATTCTTTTGGAAAGGGGACCGATGTCAGGAACGCTGCGGTCGCGTCTGCATGTTCTGAACCATCAGTGGCAAACAGGATTTTGGGCCTGCCGCCTACCTCCTTCTTTAGTGATCTGACAATCAATACAGGAATATGGGCCTTGGCCGCAACTTTTTTTGTAACACTCCCGACGATATGCGATGCAATACCTCTCAGCCCTGACGCGCCCATAACGATCAGACCGGTATCTGATGATTCCGCTGTATCAAGAATAGCCCTGTCCGGAAAGTCCTCTGCATGGGTTGTTGTGATTTTGGCATTGGTGGATGATAAAATTTCTGATGCTGCACCCAGTATTTTGGGGACCACGTCTTCTCTTATGGTTTGAAAATCATCTATCAGTGATTCCCACTCATGCATTACCGGAAACCAGCTTATGGCATGTAAGATTTTGATCTCATCATTCTCAGAGAGATTAAAACTGCTTAAAAATCTGGCAGCATCTGCAGAATGTTCTGAACCGTCTGTGGCAAATACTATTTTCATGTTATCACCTCATAGATGCTTTCTATTATAATTTTATCACGAAAAAACCGATTGCGAAGAAATAATCAGGTATAATATATATAATGAATTTAATTGATGTAATGTATGGCCATGTTATGGCACGTTATAGTGAATAATCGGGTTGCAGTTGAAATGCATATGCGGCGGAAAAACAGGGAGTAAAGGTTTATTTTTTAGTATACACTCTATTATAATCGGCTAAGGAGGCTCAATATGAAATTCTTTCTTTTTATAGTGCTCGTTGTTGCTGTGATATTTGGTGTAATTACGTTCCAGAACCCTGACCTCGAAGTATCCCTTACATTTTCGCAATGGGTCATTGCAGGGCCTATTGCTTTAATTATAGCCGTACCTTTTGGTGTCGGGTTACTTGTTGGTATGCTCCTTATTGTTCCGGGCTGGATGAAAAAGGCCAAACAGGCCAGAACACATAAGAGGAAGGTGGGAGAACTGGAAGAAGAACTTACCAAGGCCCAGGACCAGGTGGAGCAGTTGAGTCTTGCAGAGGAAGAACTGCCCGAACACACGGACATAGAGGAAGACGAACGAAAAGGTCCGGGGGATGTTTTTTAATCAGCGGCACTCTTCAGCATAGAATACCTGCGTTTCCCTATCCCATTTATAACATTTCAGGTCATGGATCTTTCTGTCCATAACAGAAACCACCACATGCAGTGCATCAGGAAACTCGGGTTCACCGAACACTGTCTGG
>CAMYJJ010000363.1 GCA_947258735.1 Thermodesulfovibrionia bacterium
GAACAATATTCTGGAAACGTCCTTCAGGAAAGGCCTTGCAGCCTGAAGAGCTTCCTGATGATTTTCTTGATAATGCTGACTTTCTGCTCATTGACGGGTTGATGTCAGAAGTATCCTTACATGCCGCACGCATGGCAAATGCTGCATCAGTTCCTGTCATGCTTGATGCCGGCAGAGTAAGGAACGGTATGATTGAGCTTGCCGGTCTGTCTGATTATGTTGTCTGCTCTGAGGAGTTTGCCAGGGAATATTATTCTGGCGCAGGGACATTCATGCCTGAAAAGGCTTTGGAAAAAATGAAGGCATTTCATGCGAAAGCATCGACAATCACCATGGGAATCCTGGGAAGCTTCACCCTTTCAGGGAATGAATCATTTCAAACACCTTCATTCAACGTCGATGTGCTGGATACAACCGGGGCCGGAGATGTATTTCACGGGGGATATATCTATGGCCTGTTGCAAAACTGGGAATTGAAAAAAGTGGCGAAGTTCGCATCCGCATGTGCAGCATTGAAATGCAGAAAACTGGGAGGAAGAGCGGGGATCCCTTATCTAAATGAAGCAATAGATTTACTTAATTCCTGAGAAAGCAACATGATTCACCTCACTCATCTGGAAATGACTTTTTAACAACATTTGAGTAGTTGCTTTCATTGCCGGCTTTATCATATGCCGTGACAGCAACATAATACGTTTGTTCATTATTTTCTTTCTCAAGCTGATACGATGTAACATTTCCGATATCGATCCCCTCTGCATATGCATCACCTTCTTTCCAGTAATATACGATGTACCCGTCTAAGTCTGTGGCTTCAGATCCGTCCATATTTATCGCTGGAGGCATCCACGAAAGCGAGATTGTTTGAGTACCACAGGCAAATACAGCGTTTAAAAATAAAAATAAAAAAATGATGATATAAACAGCAAGTCCCAGAAAAAGTCGTTTTACACCGGTAACCTTTATCATTCCACCCTCCTTGTATTCTGTATGACTCCTCAATGAAGCAACTACCATGCCACTTTTGCTTTCTACATATAATTGTTTGATAATAATACATTTTTCAGAGGATACCCACGGGAAGGCTGAATGAAGAAGATCTTTTTCTGTATGTTATATGATACGATTTAAAACATTTCCTTAAACCCGTTATCCACTGTTAGATTGACGGGATGTATGGGCTAAGCAGGTATAATAAATATCTCGTATATATCGATATGACATATGTCATTTTAATATCAGAAAGAAATGAGTTATTTTATGTTCAGGTTATTTGAATGATTATTACTTTAAGACAAATTATAGTGCCTGTTTTGCTGATGATGTTTATTACCCCTGTTTCTGCATTTTCAAAAAAAGCTGACACAATTGATGAACTGGTTGCCATGTATGATATTACCCCCTGCGCTGAATGTCATGAAGACAAACACGATGAATGGAAGACATCGACCATGGGCAACTCAGTTGTTGACCCGCGAGTATTGAGGGGATGGAGAACATTTATAAAACTGGAACTTGATCAGGAAGAGACACTCTCAAGGAAAGACCTCACCATATGTTTAAACTGCCATGTGCCTCACATTAAAGATGCATCGGAACAGCTTATTTTGAGTATCGCTGACATGGTGATTACAGCTGTAGAACATAGTGATGCAGGTAAGCGGGATGCCGCAAAAAAGGAACTGTCAAAACTTAATCTGAACTGTCTTGGCTGTCATAACCTGAAGGCCCTTGGATTTAATAAAAAGCCGGAACCCGGAGTCATTTATGTTCCGAATGACATTGATACTGATGCACATGAAGAAGCCGGGTATAAAACAATCAGATCCGAATTCATGAAAACATCAGACTTCTGCGCGCAGTGTCATCACTGCCCTCCTGAAGTACCATGGGATAGCTGTCCTACTCTTTACACAACATATATAGAGGATTTTATTAACAAAGGAAGAAATGAAACCTGCCAGGAATGTCACATGCCGGGAGAGGAAAAAAGCCACAAATTTCTCGGACCTGAAAATGCTGAATTTCTCAAATCAGCGATTACCCTGACTCTTGATGTCAGACCCACTAAATATGTTGACACCTATGAAGGTAAAATGATACCGGCACTGGCTATGAAAGTTAACCTGACAAACAACTCCGGACACACCATCCCGCATGGCTGAGCATTCACGCCCAAGGCGGTCCTGGATGTGACCGTAAAAGACAACAATGGCAATCTTGTTTATTCGAAGCAAAAAGATTTTCATGTGGGTGATCTTTATTTCAAGGGAGGCAAGCAGGTTGCCATGGCTGAATGGGATATCACTGCAACCGAGCACTTTGACCTGGGAATAAAGGCCCTTGAAACTGAAACCCATACGTACATTATCCCCATTAAAGAAGACGTTACGAAGGCAACAGTTGAGGCAGAATTCCGTTACTTATATACCAGAGACAAGACATTCCCTGTTCAAAAGGCGGTCAGGGAAGTTGTTTTTGAAAAGTATTAGCGTCACTTTTTTACTGCCAATGTCAAATGTCAAGGCTCAAATGACATATGTTCTGACATTAAGTCATTGTGGCTTCAATTGACATTTTGATTTAAGCATTTGTCATTTACAATATTTCTTCTCTATTTTTCAAAAAGTACAAGATATGTACCATACCCCTCTTCTTTCAGTTTTTTTACGGGTATGAAGCGCAGCGATGCTGAATTCATACAGTAGCGAAGTCCGGTGGGTGCAGGACCGTCATCAAACACATGCCCCAGATGGGAATCAGCATATCTGCTCCGGACCTCTGTCCTTGTCCTGAAAAAGCTCCTGTCCTCTTTTTCAATTATATTTTCAGGTTCAAGAGGCCTGGTAAAGCTTGGCCAGCCTGTTCCTGACTTATACTTGTCCAGAGAACTGAAGAGAGGTTCTCCGGAAACGATATCAACATAGATCCCGGGTTCTTTGTTGTCCCAGTACTCGTTATTTAAGGCCCTTTCC
>CAMYJJ010000364.1 GCA_947258735.1 Thermodesulfovibrionia bacterium
TGATCTCTTTTACAAGAGGAATAAAGGAAGCAATAAAGTCCTCAGTCTCCTGAGAGGTCTTGTTCATCTTCCAGTTTGCTGCAATAAATGGTTTTCGCATAACCGATAATTTAGATCAAATTAGTGATTAAAGTCAAGCGTTGGGCCTGCCGACAGAGTAATAATCAAAACCTGTTTTTGCCATTTTTGCAGGCATATATATATTTCTGAGGTCAAAGAAATATCTGCCCTTCATGGCTTTCTTAAGCTTATCCAGGTCCAGGTTTCTCAACTGGTTCCATTCAGTCACTATAACCACTGCATGGGCCCCCCTGGCAGCATCATAGGGGTCCTTGCAGTAGGTGATCTTTGGCATCTCTGCCTTTGCATCATTCATGGCGACCGGGTCATAGGCCCTGATTTTCGCCCCCTCTTTTATCAGCTGTTTGATGATATGCAGTGACGGGGCTTCCCGTATGTCATTTGTATTAGGCTTGAAAGACAGTCCGAGAACTGCAATGGTTTTGCCCTTCACCTTACCGATTGTTTTTAATATTTTCTGAACAGAAAGCTTTTTCTGTGATTCATTTGCTTTTATTACAGCATCAATTATTCCCAGTTTAGTCTTGTTGGCTTTGCCGATCTGTGACAGTGCACGAGTGTCTTTGGGAAAGCAGGACCCCCCATATCCGGGACCGGCGTGCAGGAATTTCGGTCCGATCCTCCGGTCAAGACCCATTGCCTTTGCAATCATCTGCACATTTCCTCCGACAGATTCACAGAGGTTGGAGATTTCGTTAATAAATGATATCTTTGTTGCAAGAAACGCATTTGATGCATATTTGATGAGTTCAGCAGTCTTCACATCAGTAATAATGATGGGAGCTTCAATTAAGTATAGAGGACTGTACAGGTCTTTCATAATGGCCGTTGCCTGGTCACTTGACGTGCCGATGACCACCCTGTTGGGACGCATGAAGTCTTCAATGCCGGCGCCTTCTCTCAGGAATTCCGGATTGGAAACAACATCAAAATCAATACTCTCCTTCAGGTGCTTTGAAATAATCTTCTTCACCTTTTCCCCTGTTCCCACAGGAACTGTGCTTTTCGTAACAATTACCTTGTAACTGGTGATATGGTCCGCTATTTCCTTTGCCACACCTTCTACGTATTTCATGTCAGCTGATCCGTCTCCCCGTGGAGGGGTGCCAACGGCAATAAAAATGACGAGTGACGATTCAACAGCTGAAGCTATATCAGAAGTAAACTGCATGCGGCCGGCCGCAATATTTCGCTGCATCAGCTCTTCAAGGCCAGGTTCGTAAAACGGGACAACACCTTTTCTAAGAGATTTTATTTTCTTCTCATCATTATCAACACAGGTCACGTTCAGACCGAACTCGGCAAAACATGCACCCGTAATTAATCCGACATACCCGCTTCCTATTACCGCAATATTCATGAAACCCCCTTTTAAAAATACCCGACCGATCAGACTGAATCAGGAAGTATGAGATATATGATCCAAAATATCTATATTACACGGTTTCCTGTATTCATTGCAAAAGACTAAAACGAGTGTGACTCGAAAATCGCTCCCGGTCTGATCAGCCATCTTTTTTCAGTTTTGCTGTGAAATGTCCAATCTTGACCTTGCTTTTTATCATGACCGGCAGCCTTCTGTCATCATCTGAGAGCCAGATATACATGTCCCCTTTTCTGACAAATATGCCTTCGGACTTCAGCAGTGGCTTTATGACTATAGTGTCAAATTCGGCATTATGAACAGTGACCCGTTCTTTCCTCAGCACTTTGACCTCGGTGTTGTAGAGTTTTTTATTATCAAATATATCCAGATATTCAGAAGTGCCAATATCCAGGCTTCTTTTTGACAGCGCATAAAAAGCGGACAGGATATCATAAGTGGGTCTGTCCAGATCATACTCCATAGTTATATTTTTCAGCAGATCACGAAATGTCGCCTTATGGGGCCTGCTGTCTTCCGGCCGTTCAAATATAGTAACTTTATGCCTTCTTTTTCTTCCCTCCCGGATTTTTATCATATTGCTTATGGGATAGCCGTCAGGGGAAAGTATGCTCTCGGACACATCATCAACCTTATAAAACAGGGATATGAACCCTGAAGACTTGACACGCGTTGTTATCTTAATGCTCTCGGGAGCGGTCTCATACGTCATGACAGCTTTACCGGCTATGATTCCTGCCCAGTAGACAGTATACTCAAATTCCTTACGAAGTGTGGCAGCTGCATCGGCCTTATGAGAGTTACCTGCATGGAGAACACATAGAACCAGGATGAATGCCATAACCGCAACACACGTTTGTTTTACCGTCTTCATTGATGATCCCTCCCTGTAATGGATGTTTGTTTCTCTCTCTTTAAAATCCAGTCAGATGCATCTGTAAGGTCGTGTGCCATGTGCAATGCGCATGTTTTTTCAAAAAGAGGTGTCGAAGACAGCAGTACTCCGGTGGCTCCTGTGTTTTTGGCGAGCATGACATCAGACTCCCTGTCACCGATTACGTAAGATGATTTCAGATCGATGTTATGTTTGTTTCGTGCTTTAAGCAGCATCATGGGCTCCGGTTTTCTGCACGGACATTGTTCTTCAGGATGATGGGGACAATAAAAAGAATCGTCCAGGGACAGCTCTTTCTGAAGATACGCATTGGACTCAAGGACAAATGTTCTGTCCACTATGCCGCGGGCTATGCCTGACTGGTTGGTCACGCATATAAGTTTAAACCCTGCCTCCTTTAATTTGCTTAAACCTGATTTTACACCACGCATGATTACAAGATCATCAAAGCTGTTTAAATAGTTTTTGTCTTCAATCATGGTACCATCCTTATCAAGAAAAACAGCCCTGTTCACAGGAAGCGCTTCCCTGACAGCGGAAAATACGTCTTGAGCAGTGATACCTGACATACATCGCACATGTTTTTCAGGACATTCCCGTTTCATACAGGGTGAG
>CAMYJJ010000365.1 GCA_947258735.1 Thermodesulfovibrionia bacterium
TACCGCTGGTTTCCCTGTCTCGGTTAAACTGATCGGTGCTTTTGGGCTGGATATCTCAACGAGATGGCACCGTACCATGTGACCATTGGCCAGTTCCTTTGGTTCCGGCCATTCAATCCGGCAGATTTCTTCAGAAACAGGGCATCGAGTATGAAACCGGCAACCTGCAGGTGGGTCTATAGGCGAAGGAACATCTCCCCTTAATATGATCGGTTTTTTTCTCTTCTTTGGATCAGGAGATGGATTAGCTGACAGGAGAGCAATAGTGTAAGGGTGAAGAGGGTTTGTATAAAATTCATCCACAGGAGCAACTTCAGCTATCTCTCCAAGATACATGGTGGCTATTCTGTCTGAGACATGTTCTACGACAGAAAGATCATGGGTGATAAATAGATAGGAAAGATTGAAGTCGCTCTTCAGCTTAGCAAGAAGATTCAGTATCTGGGCCTGAATGGAGACATCCAGCGCTGAAACAGGCTCATCACATATTATAAGTTTAGGATTAAGAGACAGTGCGCGCGCAATCGCTATCCTCTGCCGCTGCCCTCCGGAGAATTCGTGCGGGTACCTGTTGTAGTAACTGGCTGACAGCCCTACCTTTTCCAGCAGGTCTTCAACCAGTTCTTTCTTCTGGCTTCCTTTTGCAATTTTGTGGGCGCCGATGCCTTCAGCTATGATGCTGCCGACTGAAAGCCGGGGGTTAAGAGATGAATAGGGGTCCTGAAAAATAACCTGCATCTCTTTTCTGAGCTGTTTGAGCCTGTCCCCTCTCAGCTTAAATACATCCTCGCCTGCAAAGCTCACGGTCCCTTCGGTGGCTTCCAGAAGACGTAATATTACCTTGCTGACGGTTGTCTTTCCGCAGCCCGACTCCCCGACAAGTCCGAGCGTTTCTCCCTCTTTTATATAGAACGATATATTGTCTACTGCCTTTACATGGTTGACAACCTTTGAAAAAATACCTTTTGTAATAGGGAAGTATTTTTTCAGGCCGTCTACTTTAAGAAGGATGTTATTAGTATGATCCATATTATTCTTAATCAGTCAGATGCTGTTAAAAAAGATTTTGTATTTGTCCTTTCCTGCCAGACATGTTTATCTATTTTTTCTCTAAAATGACAGGCTGCTGTATGGCCCGGATTGACCTGATCCAGATGCGGCTCCTGAGACCTGCATATCTCCTCAGCAAATGCGCACCGGGGCCAGAATTTACATCCTTCAGGAAATGCGAGCGGGTTTGGAACATTGCCCGGTATAACATACAGGTTGCCTTTTTTACTCCCAATCACCGGGATAGATGTAAAAAGCCCGAGAGTATAAGGGTGACGCGGGTCATTAAAGATACTATCAATAGAACCGTATTCTACGATCTTGGATGCGTACATGATTGCTACATGACTTGCCATATCAGCGACAATCCCCAGGTCGTGTGTAATCATCAGGATCGACATGCCGAGCTCATCCTGCAGTGATTTCATGAGATCGAGTATCTGTGCCTGAATCGTCACGTCAAGTGCTGTAGTCGGTTCGTCTGCTATGAGCACCTCCGGATTGCACGAAAGGGCCATTGCTATCATAACGCGCTGTTTCATCCCTCCGGACATCTGGTGGGGGTATTCATTAACACGAATATCAGGAGATGGAATACCGACTTTATTGATTATTTCAATGGTGAGCTTCTGTGCTTCTTCAGGACCCTTTTTCTGATGAAGCATGATAGCCTCTTTGATCTGGTCTCCAATAGTAAAAACAGGGTTAAGAGAAGTCATGGGCTCCTGGAAAATCATGCTGATATCGTTTCCACGAAGTGTCTCCATTTCATTGTCCGGAAGGTCAACGAGGTTTTTCCCTTTGTAAAGTACTTCCCCGCCTGCTATCCTGCCGGGAGGTGAAGGGATGAGCCTGAGAATAGACATGCATGTTACACTTTTTCCGCAGCCTGACTCACCGACAAGGGCCAGTGTAGTCCCTGTCATCAACTCCAGGTCTACACCATCAACAGCCTTAACAAGACCGTCGTCCGTGTCGAAGTGGACCTTGAGGTCATTGATTTTTAGAATTGGTTCTGTATTTACTGTTTTGCTCATGACATATATTGTTTCATATTCAGATGTGTTAATTGCAATGAGAATCGTACCGTTACACTTTGTGCCGGCGTTTAGTCGTATCGACTGCCTTTGCTCCTTTGCCCCTGTCTTTTCACCTCTTCCTCAATTTGGGATTCAACGCATCCCTCAACCCTTCACCAAACAGGTTGAATGATAGAACGACAACTAAAATTGATAACCCGGGTATATATATTAGCCACGGCGCATCATAAAGGAACCTTTGCCCATTCGAGAGTATGTTCCCCCATGTTGCATAAGGTGGCGGAACACCGAACCCCAAAAAGCTTAGTGCCGCTTCAGCCAGTATAGCGCCGGCTATTCCGATTGTTGCAGAAACAAGGACCGGTGCAACAGCGTTAGGAATCATATGGCGGAATATAATGCTCAAATCAGATATGCCCATGACCTTAGCTGCTGATACAAAATCCTGTTCACGGAGCGATAAAAACTCTGCCCTTACAAACCGTGTTGTGCCCATCCAACTTGTGAGTCCTATGACAATCATTATGTTATAGATGCTTGCAGGAAGAACAGCTACGATTGTCAGGATAAGAAAAAAGCTGGGGAAGCAGAGCATGATGTCCACAAATCTCATTATGAGAGTATCTATGGTGAATGTATCAAAGAACAGGAAATTGAGTGCCTTGATATTCACTCTGCCTTTTGCTGCAAGCATGTAATATATTGTTGACAGGCCCATCAGAAATATTGTGACAAGGAAAGAGTTTAAGGCAAGGGCACTTTGTCCGGAAGCTAAGAATACTAAAGAGACAGATAAGGCAATAAGGCCCAGTACATCCAGTAATTTAATTTTAATATTACCGTAGTACCCGGCTAACCCGCCCAGAATAATGCCTATAAG
>CAMYJJ010000366.1 GCA_947258735.1 Thermodesulfovibrionia bacterium
TGTGAGATGCCATCCATCTCACCGAGCCTGGCTTTAAAATGAGTATAGGCCATATCGAATTGCCGTAGGATATTAAACATGGTTGAACCAAGCGTTGAGTTAATTTTCAAGACCCTTGAACCACGCTCTTTGACCATGTTGATCTTTTTTTCCTGGATTTCTTGCCAGGAAGGTTTTTTCTCTTTTGTATCTGTCATTTTCCTACCTTTTCCAGTTTTTTCCGCCATTTCAGTGATTTCTGAAAACAGATCGATATCACCCTTAGGATCTATGGCCACCACTGAATATCCCTTTCGTATATCCTGCTCAATGACATGTTCCATAATCAGGGTTTTTCCAACCCTGGTGGTACCGAAGTACCAGAAACGCCCTTTGCGAAAGCTGTCGGAATAACCCAGTTTAATAATCGTTTCCGGGTGATCAAGATGAACACCGGTGCCGATATGGTTCCATCCTTTCTTAAATTGCTGCTTTTTCCTCTTCCAATTCCAGAGGTTCATAAATTTCTGTCATATTTGACTTGCATCTGTTCATTCAGTTCCTGCGTCACCGCAACAATGGCCTATTTTGGAGTTCGGCTGGAAGTGACAACAAAACTCTTCTGTCCCACATACCGCTTGGTGCAACGAATGGTCATCTTTTCCGCTAAAGAACCCAGCTGTTTCCTCAACAATCTTTCAACGAGTGTTTTCGAAACACGGTCCTCCGTCACGTTCAAACGCGGCGTTCCACTCAGAACAACTGGATCAACTCTGCGAACATGAAAAGCTCTTTTCATACCGATGGAAAAACGATCCAAACTACGCTCATGAAGGCCAACACGGTTAAACGGGCAAACTGCTGTAACCGGCTCACCCGGAATAAGCTCTGTCTCAATATAATAGTTATTCCTGGAATCAATGGCCGTAATTTCCCCCCAGCGCAGTTCTCTCTCATAATATTTATACTGCCGGGTCTGTTTGAGAATGGAGGCTTTCTGCAGACTCTTTTCCAGATGTCTTTTGATAAAATTACGGCCTCGAATGTTTTTCAGATCGACAATCCGCTGTTGGACACTCACCCCGGTCTTATTAAAGGCAACCGCCTCCAGTTGTATATCCTGCCCCAAAACAGCCATTACCTCACATCCGTACCGTCTGGAAAGAATCTCGGAAAAATCTTTCTCGATCTCTGCCACGACTTCTTTTCTGGTTAAGGCGTATTACCCAGCAAAAAGGGATACTATTTCCTGCATAATTTTTTCATTATTTCCTCTGTATAGTCAGTGGAGACACTGATTGCCTTATTATCTCTTTTCAGAAAGGATGACCTGGGAAACAAGACCTATCCATGTCAACATTGAAAATCTGGATTGACATTCCCATTTTTCAATGTTTAATAACCTGCATGATATCTCGTAAAAAATATATACACGAACTTGATGCTGCTCTTCACCGGACCCCCGTAGTATCTCTGCTTGGCCCGAGACAGTGCGGTAAAACAACCCTAGCCAGACTATTTGGCGACAAATACCAGGCAAGCTATTTTGATCTTGAATCGATACCGGATCAACGGAGACTGCAAAATCCTGAGCTTATGCTGGGATCTCTGGGCGGCCTGGTTATTCTAGATGAAATTCAGCTGATGCCCGAACTTTTCAGTGTGCTCAGAGTATTGGTAGACAGGCCCGCTCATCAGACAAAATTTTTAATCCTTGGAAGTGCATCTCCTCATATCATTAAAAATGTGTCTGAAACTCTGGCTGGAAGGACTGAATTCATAGAACTCTCAGGGTTCAATCTACAAGAAACCGGCACAGAAACTCTCGAAAAACTTTGGTTGCGAGGAGGTTTTCCCCTGTCTTTTCTTGCCAGATCAAACCAGGATAGCCTCGCCTGGCGGGAAAACTTCATACGAACTTTTTTGGAACGAGATATCCCTCAACTAGGTATCTCTATTCCGGCACAGGCCATGCGACGTTTCTGGACAATGTTGGCTCACTACCATGGACAAACATTTAACGCCTCCGAGCTTGGCAGGTCTCTGGGACTATCCGGTAAGACAATCAGATCCTACCTGGATATACTGACCGGAACATTCATGGTTCGCCAACTACAACCATGGTATGAAAATATCAGTAAAAGGCAGGTTAAAGCCCCCAAAATCTATTTTCGGGACCCAGGAATTCTCCACAGTTTACTCGATATTCCGGATCGTCATTATCTCATGGGACATCCCCGACTCAGTGCATCCTGGGAAGGATTTGCCCTTGAGCAGATTCTGCAGATCATCGGTCCGGTAGAACCGTATTTCTGGTCTACTTACAGCGGGGCGGAAGTTGATCTATTTTTTTCAAAAAAGGGAAAACGATATGGCGTTGAATTCAAATTCAATGAAGCGCCAAAGATCACCAAATCCATGCATGTTGCACTGTCTGACCTTGGTTTATCTCATCTCTATGTCATCTATCCCGGTATTGAATCCTATCCTGTTGCTGAAAATATCTCAGTTGTTTCCCTGACTGATGCAGGAAGCAGGAACCATTTTCTTCAGGAAGCGTCATGAAAACTCAAAGAAATGATGCCTGCCCCTGTGGCAGCGGCAAAAAATACAAAAAATGTTGTATGAACAGGCCTGAAAGTACTCCTCTTCAAAACATAAAGGAGGATATACACAACCTGATTAGCGGCCAACGCTTTGATTCAATGGAAGAATTACAAGCAGTACTTGAGCAGTACAACCAGCAGAGAAATTATGCTCCTGTTGAAGACTTTCATGGCCTGTCTTCTGAGCAGATGCACCGCTTTCTCCACATGCCCTTTGATACCCCTGAGCTGTTTTCATTTCCTTCTGCACTGAAAACAGAGCCTGAAAGTAAGGCCGCTTTTATTCTTAATATGCTGATAGATGGCATCGGAGAAAACGGCTTGAAGTTGACCGCCAAAGGGAACCTTGGGCAGAAATTCTGCCAGGAG
>CAMYJJ010000367.1 GCA_947258735.1 Thermodesulfovibrionia bacterium
AGTAAAGGCCCGGGAAATGTGGAATACGCCGCTGCTTCCTGTTCATTTCGTGACATCCGCACTTGCGAGTGGTTTTGCCCTTGTCATCCTGGTCACTATTATCACTTCATGGGTCAACGGGAAAGACCTGGTAAGCAGGGAAACATACAACCACATGGGAATTATGCTGTGCTTCTTTCTTATTGCAACGGTCTTTCTTGATACATTCGACTACCTGATCATCAGTTACAGCGGAACAGAAGAGGGTCTGGAAACATGGCATCTGCTTACCGGGAGATACCTGCCAACGTTATTAATTAACATGGTGGGGTTGTATGCAGCGTTAGCAATAGTCGCGTTTAAAAAATACAGGACTCCCAGGGGACTCTTATATGCATCCTCAATTACCATCATAGCTATCGCGGCATATCGAATAAATCTTATATCAATCGGTCAGCTCGTGCCCCTGTATCATGAACTCGGGGAAATTCAGTATGTCCCTAACATTCATGAGATAGCCCCGTTTATAGGGCTTGTGGCCATGCTGATGTTAGTTTACGCTGTACTGACAAAGGTACTTCCACTAGAGGACAACGTACATTAAGGGAGATATGATGAGGCTTATATACATGAATGCATATATACAACTAAAAATGGAGGTAATACAATGAATAGAGGTTTGTTACATAAATTCATAACAGGTGTCCTGGCCTTATTTCTCTTCTCCATTTTTCCGGGCTGCTCTTCCCATACCTCTACATCGATGGAGCATGAGGGGGATACCTCTGCCCTATCGTCTTCATATAAGGATGCAAAATATGTAGGATCAGACCGGTGCAAAGATTGCCACTGGCGCGAGCATGATTCCTGGAAGCATACACTTCATTCCAAATTCATGCAGCCTGCAGGGGAATTTGCTGTTTTAGGGGATTTTGAAAGAAACAATACATTGTCAGTGAAAGTCTCGAGAAAAGCTCCTGAATTCGCAGGGAAAAAAGTTGATACCACGATGTTTAAAAAGGACGGGAAATACTATATCAATACCATTGGTCCTGACTGGGAGTTTCACGATTATGAAATTTCTCATGTTATCGGCATCAACAGGAGGCAGAACTACCTGACGGTCTTTCCAAACGGTTCAATTCATGTCCTGCCGGTAGAATGGGACGTCAAACAAACGGCATGGATAGATAATAATGGCCTCGACAGACATTACCCCAAAGATGGTAATTACTGGAGTGATGATGGAAGAATCTGGCAGTTCAAATGCGGGGGGTGTCACTCCACAGGCATGAAAATAAACTACGACAAGGCCTCGGATTCATTTAATACGGCGTTCGCCAATCTCGGCATCGGATGTGAGTCGTGCCACGGGCCGGGCAGTGTTCACATTACGGCCGCACGGTTCCAGTACGAAAAAGAGAAGGAAACGATCATAAATCCTTCAAAATTGCCATGGCGGCTTCGTGCTGCTGTGTGCGGTCAATGTCACAACTGGGGAGCCAGCACTGCTAAAATCAGTCCTTTCAAGGAAGGATTCCCCGAACGATATTCATATCCGTATGGCTTCAGCGTCGGCAAACCATTATATCTCTATTATGTCAATGAACCGGTTGACGACAAGAAACATCACCAGCAATACAATGAATGGAGCGCAAGCTCCCATGCAGAGGCAGGCATCATGTGCACGACATGCCACGGCGTTCATCAGGAAGGAATGCACAAGAACCCCCACAAGGCTCAGACAAAATACATAGCAGACAGTCTCTGCACAAACTGCCATAAGACAATTCAGAAAAAAGCGGCACACAGAATTCATACGTTCGGGAGCTGTATCGCATGCCATATGCCCAGGACAAAGGAGCATGAGCATAGTCATACATTTCAGTTTATTTCGCCGGAAGAGAGTTTAAGAGCTGGTGGAGTTGATAAAAAACCTAACTCGTGCAGCGGATGTCATCACCATGAGAAGACACCGCTAACCGCACTTATAACGTTTCTTGATGCAGTAAAAAAGGAAGATATGCCGGTGCCCTTTTCAGTACACGGGCGGTAGACCTAATGCTTAATGTAATAAAAGAAAAGAATTCATATCTTATTCTGAAATCAAGTCAGACAGGGAGGAGTAATGCAATTATGAAAAAGATCATTCTCTTTACAACGGCTCTTATAATGCTCAGCATGGTATCAGCGAATGTATATGCAGCAGAAAAAACTCATGGCGAAAATACCGGTATTTCACTGCCTGACGTGAGATCACAATTTTTCTGCGGCTACTGCCATGTCCTGTCATATCCCAAGGTGATAAAAAAAGCATTTCTTTCCTGGCAGTCCGGAAAACATAAGGACGTCGGCTGTGTGAAGTGTCATTACCCTCCTGAGAACCTGGCATATTCAATACCTGAACATAAAAAAATTCCAAAAGACAAAAAAGACACCTCTGATAAGTCTGCCATTGATTTCATGAATACAGAGCTCGAAGTCCTTTCAAGATTAATAACTGTCCTGAACATGGATTCTTCAGTAATGAGAACAAAACCCAGACTTGATGACCGAAGCTGTACTGCATCGCAGTGTCATCCTTCCACCGGCAAGGGGAAGGAAGGAGAATACTGGACAAATAAATTCGAGTATGCCAAATACACACGGGAAGATAAAACTGAGGGGATTGTCCCTTATGTTCATAAAACGCATTTTGACCGTACGAAATATGTAGAAGGGCAGGAACTGCACTGCACATCCTGTCATCAACGGGAAACAGAAGAAAAACATTTTGAAGTCAACAGGGAAAAATGCTTTCTCTGCCATTTTAAAAACGCGGCCCTCAATGAGAATCGGGCAAAATGCTCGATCTGCCACGAAGTCCCGACAGCGCCGCTTCAAAAACAGAAGAAAGAAGGGGCCGGGGACGAGGAAAAGCCCATTACCCATAAATCACTCGAGGAGTCAAAGGTAG
>CAMYJJ010000368.1 GCA_947258735.1 Thermodesulfovibrionia bacterium
TGTATCCGTATGTATACCTCATATCACGAAATGCTTTCTTAACCCAGGGGGTACGTACTCTTGAAGTGGCCCAGTCACTCGGTTACAATAGGCGGCAAGGGTTTTTCAGGGTGGCGCTGCCCATGGCCAGGCCGTGGATTGCAGGAGGCCTGATGCTTGTTCTTATGGAAGCGCTTGCAGACTTCGGGGCTGTATCAATCTTTAACTATGATACGTTCACAACAGCCATTTACAAGGCATGGTTCGGTTTCTTTTCACTGTCCGCTGCTGCACAGCTGTCTTCAATTCTTGTAGTGATCGTATTCATCATTATCATTATTGAACAGCGTATGCGCACAAGAATGCGCTATTATCAGCCCGGCCGTCACAGTGTGAAACCCCACCGTTTCAGACTCGGAAAGAGGGCAGGATGGGCCGTATGCGTCTATTCTTTAACCGTGCTCTTATTCGCTTTTATTATTCCATCGGTTCAATTATGTATTTGGTCATTTGATGTGATAGCCGAGGAATTTAACGCAAGGTATTTCGGCTTTCTGACACATTCGTTGAGCCTCGGAATTATGGCATCTGTGTTGACTTGTGTATGCGCCCTGCTGCTCTCCTATGCAAGGAGGCATCATCCTGACCGGACAACAGACTTTTTTGTCAGGGCATCAACCCTGGGATACGCGTTACCTGGGACGATACTTGCCGTCGGTATTTTCATACCCGTAGCCTACCTGGACAATTTTATCAATGATATAGCTGTCAGGCTCTTCAGAACGGAAACAGGGCCGGTTTTACAGGGTACATTACTCGTAATGGTAGTTGCATACATGGTCCGGTTTATGGCTGCAGGATATAACACGATAGACAGCTCCATGCAGAGAATTACAAAGAGCATTGATGAGGCGGCACATGTAATGGGGTTGAAAGGGCTGAATATGCTCCGCCGCATTCATCTGCCCATTTTGAGGACCGGTGCGTTGACCGCAGCCACTCTTGTCTTTGTGGATGTAATGAAGGAGATGCCCATTACCCTGATGACGAGACCTTTCGGCTGGGACACCCTTGCGGTTAAAATATATGAACTGACTTCTGAAGGAGAGTGGGAACGCGCTGCTTTGCCGTCAATTACTCTCATTATCGCCGGCCTGCTGCCAATTGTTCTCTTAGTCAGACAGTCGGAGAAATAACTAATGAAGACGATCCTGGAATTAAAAACAATATTTCATGCCTATGATGAAAACATTGTAGTCAAGGACATTTCATTTACATTGAAAAAGGGCAGCATAGGATGTCTTCTCGGACACAGCGGATGCGGGAAGACAACTGTCTTGCGCGCAATAGCAGGCTTTGAACACATAATTGACGGAGAGATCCTGATTAAGAATAAAATCGTGAGCAAACCGGGATGGTCCCTGCCTCCGGAAAAAAGAAATATCGGCATGGTGTTCCAGGATTACGCACTCTTTCCGCACCTGACGGTTTATGAAAACATAATACTCGGTCTGCGAAGCATGGAAAAGTCCAAACGGATAAAAAGGGTTTCCAATGTCCTTGATACTGTTCATCTCTCTGATCTGAAAGGCAGTTATCCCCATGAGCTTTCCGGAGGACAGCAGCAGAGGGTGGCACTGGCCAGGGCCTTGGCACGAATGCCGAAATTAATGCTCATGGACGAACCTTTTTCGAACCTTGACATTAATTTACGGGAGAAAATTTCCATGGAAGTGCGGGACATTCTCAAAGAATATGGAATAACTGCACTGATCGTCACGCACAATCAGCACGAGGCGTTCGCAATAGCAGATGAAATCGGGGTCATAAAAGACGGTGAATTGCAACAGTGGGACACTGCATATAATATTTATCATAAACCTGCCAATCAGTTTGTAGCTGATTTTGTAGGAGACGGCGTGCTGCTGCATGGTATTGTCACAAGTGAGAGACAGGTAAGTTCCGGTCTGGGAGTACTTGAAGGAGACATTGACGATAAGTTCACGAAAGACAGTTCCGTAGCTATTCTCATAAGGCCTGAAGATGTAGTTCACGCTGATGAAAGTGATTTAAAGGCAAAAGTAGTTCATAAGGCATTCAGGGGAGAAAGCATCCTCTACACCCTTCAGCTCGAAAACGGAGATAAAGTGCTTTCTCTGGCACCAAGCCACCATGAACATCCTATCGGCATGAAAATCGGGATAAACCTTGAGGTTGATGAATTAATTTTATTCAATCGTTAAACCTGACAGCTCCTTATTCAGCTACTGCATGATTCACAACGTAAAGGAGGCTACATCTCCTTTTTGTCTAACAATTAATATATGTAATTCGTATTGACTTGCCTGAGACAGTATAGTTATTCTTTTGCATGGAGCACATTGTTGCAAAAAACCGAAAGGCCTTTCATGATTATTTCATTGAGGAGACCTTTGAAGCCGGGCTTTCTCTGGTGGGGACGGAAGTGAAATCCCTGAGGCAGGGAAAGGCCAATCTGAAGGACAGTTACGCCCTGATCAAGGACGGCGAAGCATTTCTTCTGAACTGTCATATCAGTCCGTACAGTCACGGGAATTTGCAAAACCATGACCCGGTACGTACGCGAAAACTGCTCCTGCATAAAAAAGAAATCAATAAAATCTGGGGCAAGACAAGCCAGCAGGGCCTGACCCTGATACCGCTAAAATTATATTTTAAAAACGGGAAGGCCAAGGTTGAGATAGGACTTGCCAAAGGGAAACGGCAGTATGAAAAAAGGGACTCGATCAAGGCAAGAGAAGCTAACAGGGAAATTGAACGGCATATGAAAACAGATCGGTAGTTTGTAGATGGAAGTTAGGAGATAGGAAAAGATTTATTCCGG
>CAMYJJ010000369.1 GCA_947258735.1 Thermodesulfovibrionia bacterium
GCCATTTATATACTCGAAACAGCTGATATCGCGATTCTGGCGAAAGATAAAGGCAATATCCCGGCATTGTCAGATAATGTGTTCAGTATGTCCGCTTTGAAATATGATCTGAAACGTATCGGGGTAAGGAACCTTTCTGATCTCAGCGTGCGCTATATTGGCAGCAAAAAAACACTGGACGGCTTATTCGCTTCGTATCAGGCACGCGCTAATTCGGATTACTATCCTGTTCTGGATCAGGGCGCGGTCAAGGCCTTTTTCATGAATAAGGACGCCTATGATCTGCTGAAAATCAAGTCGTTTCCCCTCCCCATACTCGAAGTGCTTGAACCGGATTATGCTGCCGCGGGAAGACCTGCCGGAGTCAGCAAGGATTTTTTTATCAGCTTACATTATCGAAAAGCTGCTGTCGTTGTTAATCACTTCAAACTACTTAAGAATAAAAAACCGTCCTTTGACCAGATTGGATTTGATTCTGAAACCGTACAGAAGATCAAACTGCTGGGCACGATTGATTATGAGTGCAGTGAAAGAGGGACCACAATGGGCTGGCTTCCCGGCCTTCACTGGCTGGCAAAGACAGTCCTGCCTTACGCACAGGCCCATGATCTCCTTCCCTTCTGGGAATACCTTGAGTCATCTTCATGCTATCCCGAGCTCAATTCATACATATCTGAGTGGATCAATTTATACAGGGCCGTTGATGAGAGGAATTATGCCGGGATGATATACTGGTCGGAAGCATTATTATCATCAGGAGGCATGACCTCTCAGGAAAATCAGCAGTATGTTCTGGCCGCTGCACTTCTGGGCAGTCTTGCGCTTGATAAAAAAGACATCGGCCACATATTTATTGACACATACCGTCAAGAGAACTCCGATGATATTCCCATGAGACTGCTGACAGCACATATTATGGCTTCAGAAGATACCCATCCATGAACGAAGAACAGCGTTTATGAGCAGTTAACTCATTACCACCCGTAATAACTGCCTACATGCATGAACAGGCAATTAATTTTTATCTTGACAAGTACTCATATGTGTGATAATTATCTACTATGGGAAAGAGAGGGAGTACCTTAATATATATATTTTCAATTATCTGATCACATAGAAAATAGCTGTTTCCGGATAAAGCCAACCCCTGTTTAATAATGGGGACGGAAAGCAAAGGGTCTTAGTTACTCTATTAAGACAGCCGGGCTGCCGAAGGAAAAATAACTTCAGGCATGCCCGGTTTTTTTAAACCCAGCGAAGGGAACCTGTTTACAAGGCATTTTTGCCTCTTAGCATAAAACAGTTAGAGGAGGTGATAATGGCAGATATGAACATGGTATCTAGTTTGAACAGGCAATGTTATTGTCTGAATACAGCTTAAACTAAGGAGGGAACATAATGTCTGATATATCGATCTACAAAGTATACGTCATCTCATTGCTTCTCATGGTATTTCTGATTCCGGGTCTGTCAGAAGGTGCGTGTGATGCTGACCCCGGCGGTACGTATATTGAGGCGGAGAATTTCACAGATACCATATTTCAGGGAGGTACGTATACAACATCAACTGCAGATCTAGGATTTTTAGGTGACGCTTATCTATTGGCAGGAACCAGCAGCACGTCATCCAGTTGTCCATCGACGTCTGAAGGGAAGAAGTACGAACTTTTTTTCCCTGAAACAGGAATCTACAAGGTATGGATACGGGGAAAGTCCTCCGGAGGCACGTCTGACTCGGTGTTTATCGGGGTGGACGGTCAGTGTGTAGGGGCATTAAACCATAACAGGGCGCATGGATCATGGGTATGGTCAAACAGTATACAAAACACGTCGCCAACAGGCAACAATACCATACTTATTGATACGGTAGACACACATGAGCTAAATGTATGGATACGGGAAAGCGGACATAAACTTGATGCCATATATATTACAAAGGGAACGGAAACACCTGATGATGATTCCAAACAAAAAGAAGTTAATCCCACCGATTGTGAAGAGGAGATCTGTAACAATAACATCGATGATGACGGCGACGGCGATATCGACTGTGAAGACACGGACTGTATCGGTGAGCCGGTATGTGTGCTGGGACCGCCCGTGATCAAGGAAGTGGCGTTTGAACTAATGTTAAATGAAAATGCAATTCCATCAGCACCTGCCTTAAATCAAATAAATGAAGATGTCTTGGTAGTAGATCTTCTGCGGATTTATGGTGAAAACCTCTATGAGACAAACGGCACTCCTCCTCCTATCACATCTCCAGCAAGTACAATCAACGGAAACGGGGGGATGAATGGTGAGTTCCCGAAAGTCACCCTTGGTCTTAACAGCGAGCCCCTGCACTGTTACCCGGGCCTTGTCTATGAAAATGACCTGGTACTGGAAGCAGCGCCGGCATTTAACGATATGAACGGAACTTACCAGGTGCTGACATGCGACTTACCATACCGGGTCGAATCCCGGGATTACCGGCTGAAGCTCTGCAATGCGCCTATGGTGTGCGATTCAAGGATGGTCACTAAGACCGTGAACATCAGTCAAATCTGCGAGATAGCAATGTACGAACTGGGTGGCTCACGATCTGACATATGCATAATTAACTGTGCAATTGAGTGTGAAAGATCCTACAACGAAGTCATCCATGGATGCTGGTCTACATTGCAAGCGGATATTTTACAGTGTCAGTTGACAAAAGATACATGCGATGCTGCCTGTAATCCATCCAATGGTGAGTGTCTCCCTGGCTGTTCAGATGACTATAATGCATGTACGAATGATGCCATCAATGACCAATTC
>CAMYJJ010000370.1 GCA_947258735.1 Thermodesulfovibrionia bacterium
AACAGTACCCATCATCAGAAAAATTGCTCATAGATGATTATAAAAGGAATACATCTGCCAGTCAAAAAAATATTATGGACCCAGGGCTGATATGATATGATTAACGAATGCTTAAGCTGAAAAAAACTCTTGACAGATTTTATCAGGACTATGATTTTAAGGGACGTATTAAACACGATCCTGTAGAAATACCTCACAGGTACTCTGATCCGGAAGACATTGAGGTTGCTGCATTTATTTCAGCATGCTTTGCCTATGGCAGGGTGGACCTGTTTAAACCGGTAATCGAAAATATTCTGAAACCTGGAGCAAAACATCCGGCAGAATTTATAGCCAACTTTTCCCTGAAAAAAGATTCGAAATATATTAAGAATATAAGTTACAGGTTTAACAGAGGAAAGGACATTCTCTGTCTTATATTTATAATGAGTAACGCACTGAGAAAATATGGGACACTGAAAGATCTTTTTTATAATAATTATAACCACGGTCATGATGATATAAAGGATGCGCTTACGGGATGTATGGATTTTCTTTCAGGGGTTGATACATCACCTGTTTATGGAAGGAACATCAGACCACGGGGATTAAAACAGCTTCTGCCGTCCCCAAGAACCGGGAGCGCCTGCAAAAGGATGAACCTCTTTCTTCGCTGGATGGTGAGAAACAGAGATATAGATTTTGGTATCTGGGACAGGATACCTCCTTCACAACTGATTATTCCGCTTGATACCCATATAGCGAGGATTTCACTATGCCTGGGTCTGACAGGACGGAAATCTCCTGACTGGAAAATGGCCGGAGAAATTTCAGAATCATTAAAAAAAATCGATCCTGAAGATCCCCTTAAATATGATTTTGCTTTATGCCACCATGGGATATCCGGACTGTGTAAGGGGGATACATCTCCCGGTGTGTGCCTGGACTGCGGTTTGCAATCTGAAAAGGCATTCTGATGACAGGCAGCTTTGTATTATTTATGATAAAGATCATAGTATTAGACTGAACCTACTATTAATATAAAACGTGAAAGAGATACATCTTTACTGGATGACGAGTTAAGAGATAAAAAATGATACTAACAGAATACATGCTGAATAACAGTGGAGAGGAGTTTTATGAAGATACCGATAATTGATTGGGACGAATGCATTGGATGCGGCTCGTGTGTGGAGATATGTCCTGAGGTCTTTGAGTTGCGGGACGATGACAAGGCATATGTCATAGGTGAAGACAAATGCAGCACCTGTGAGTGTCAGGAGGCTGTGGACATATGCCCTGTTGAGGCAATAACCATGTCCGGAGATTCAACTGAAAAAATAGGAGGAAATATGGATGTACTTGATCTTAAGAAATTGATTACCTTTAATCCGGACAAGATATCAAGGGAAATGCTTGATGATAAACCTGAGATGAGGATCGCCCTGATGTGTCTTGAGCCCGGTCAAAAGCTTGAACCCCATAAGGCTCCCATGAGGCTTTTGATGTATGTCGTGGAAGGAAAGGGGACATTTACTGTAGGAGATGAGAGTTTTGAGGCTGATGAAAAAACAGGCATTCCCTGCGATCCCATGGTCCAGCATGGGTTCAATGCTGATAAGGGGGAAAGGCTTGTAGTCATGGCAATAGTAACACCTGCGGATGAACCCGCATAAAGAAATTTTGTGCTACAATGTTGGTTAAGTTTCGTTTTTCTGCAACCAGTATCTGCCTGGGTAATCAGGCTTAACAATTAATTTATTCAGGAGGTGTATGATGAAACCAGTTGTAAATTATGATGAATGTACAGGGTGTGCCACATGTGTTGAACTATGTCCTGAAGTGTTTGAGATGGGTGACGATGAAAAGGCCTATGTAAAGGCAGAGGACAAGTGCGGTACATGTGACTGCCAGGAAGCTGCTGACACCTGTCCATCAGAAGCGATCATTATCGAAGATTAAGCAAGTCTGTATCAGATAACCAATGTGCCCCGTCAGATTTATTTCTGGCGGGGTATTTTTATGTGTAGAGGTTATGGGTGATGGGTAATGGGTGATAGACTATATGTTGTTCCTATGTCCTCTGACCCATCACCTATTATCATTCTTTTGCTTATTGAAAATGAATTTCAATTTCCTTGACAAAGGGTCTGATGATCTGTTAAAAAATATATCAACGGACGCAATTCATAATTAATAAAGCATAACCATGATTAAGGAAATATCAGAAAAAAAAGAACGCCTGAAGACTTTTATGAAGAAGAAGGGATTTAAGTCTACCCGCCAGAGGGACATTATCGCTTCTGAGTTCCTTAAATGCGAGGACCATATTACAGCAGAGGAACTTTATAAAAAGGTCAGCAGAAGACATAAGGAGATCGGTTCCACAACTGTTTACAGAACACTTAAACTCCTTGCAGAATCAGGTCTTGCAACAGCAAGAGTATTTGCTGACCAGCTGACAAGATATGAACCGGTTTCTGAAGATGAGCATCATGATCACCTGATCTGCCTCGATTGCGGTTCCATCATTGAATTTGAAGACCCGAAACTTGAGAGACTGCAGGAAAGAATTGCATCTGACTTTGGGTTCACTATTATGGATCATAAAGTGGAATTCTACGGATATTGCAGGGACTGTAAGAAATAATGAAGACTGATTCCACCGTCACAACAGAGATTAAGAGCAAAGCTCCAGGTCTCTGCCTCGTTGGAAACCCCAATGTGGGCAAGAGCGCTATCTTCGGTCTGCTTACCGGCAGATATGTAGTTGTTTCAAACTATCCCGGAACAACAGTAGAGATAACCAAT
>CAMYJJ010000371.1 GCA_947258735.1 Thermodesulfovibrionia bacterium
ACAACGATTAAAAAGTACTTCACTGACCGGGGGCTGAAATATCATGAGCAGATAGGCTGCAAGGTCCATTTCCATTTTAATGACAAATTGAGATACATCGTTTTTCCCTTACCCAATCATGAAAACGTAAGAGGGATTGAACTCAAAGAGATATGCAGTCTTGAAAAGGAGCTTGGCATTACAAATGAACGGAAAAAGAGAAAGTGTTATGGAACGAAAACCATTTGGGCATTCAAAAGGGACACGTCCAGGCTGCTTATTGCGGAGTCTATTACAGATGCCCTTGCCGGAGAGATCATTCTTGATGATTACAACATCTCTCTTGCGGCTCTCAATGGCGTGGCTCAGGTAACGCAGCTGGATCAGGTGATAAAAGCCCTGAAACCCGGAAAAGTCTATCTCGCAATCGATAGCGATGGAGCGGGACAGGAAGCAAAAAAAATTGCAAGACAAATATTAATAAAAAACAAGGTCGCACATGAAGTTGTGAACATTAAACAAAAAGACCTGTTCAGAGAACTTCATGCGACTGCAATGAAAGAGGTGAATCAACATGTTGGAAACGCTGGATAAAAACAAACCGTCCTTGACTAAGAACGCCCTTGAGGTTCTCAGGAAGCGATACCTGAAAAAGGACAATAACGGAGTTATAAAGGAGACCCCTGAAGAGATGTTCCGAAGAGTGGCAACAAATATTGCCCAGGCAGATGAGCTATATGGTGCTACACAGATACAGATTGATGGTAATGTAAATAAATTCTATACGCTCTTAAGCAGTCTCAGGTTTCTCCCAAACTCACCGACTCTCATGAATGCAGGAAAAAAACTGCAGCAGCTTTCAGCCTGCTTTGTGCTGCCCGTCGGGGATTCGATGATTTAAATCTTTGAATCTGTAAAACACACCGCCATTATCCACCAAAGTGGAGGTGGAACGGGCTTTTCCTTCAGTCAAATACGGCCGAAGAACGATAGGGTCTCAAGCACAGGAGGTAAGGCAAGCGGTCCCATTTCTTTCATGGAAGTCTTTGACTCTGCGACAAACACAATAAAGCAGGGAGGAACCAGAAGGGGTGCGAATATGGGAATACTCAGAGTTGACCATCCTGATATCCTGAAGTTTATCACCTGCAAGCACGAAGAAGAAAAGCTCTCCAATTTCAATATCTCTGTGGCAATCACTGATGAGTTCATGCAGGCGCTGAAAAAGGGATCAACATATAATCTGATAAACCCCCACACAAAAAAGAAAGTCAGGGAGATTGCAGCAAAGGAAGTATTTGATACCATTGTAGAGAGCGCGTGGAAAAACGGAGAGCCGGGCATAATCTTCATTGACAGGATCAATAAAGATAATCCGACTCCTTTGGGAGGTGCCATTGAAGCAACCAACCCCTGTGGAGAACAGCCGCTTCAGCCCTATGAATCCTGCAACCTTGGATCCATAAACATGTCACTGATGATAGACGAAAAGTCAACATCTGTTGACTGGAATCGGCTGGAAGAGACAGCAAAAACAGCGGTTCATTTTCTCGATAACGTAATAGACATGAACAGATATCCCATTTCCGAGATCGAGCGGGTCACGAAGTTAAATCGTAAAATCGGCCTTGGGGTTATGGGATGGGCAGACATGCTTTTAAAACTCAGGATCAAGTACAGCTCTGATAAGGCCATTGAGCTTGCAGGGCAGGTAATGCGATTTATACGAGAAAAAGCATACGAGGCCTCATCTGAGCTTGCAGAAAAACGAGGCTCCTTTCCAAACTGGAAAGGAAGCATCCATAACGGCTCAAACGGCAGAAGAGTCAGAAACGCAACCGTTACCACTATTGCGCCAACGGGAAGTATCAGCATTGTTGCAGGCTGCTCAAGTGGAATAGAACCTGTATTTGCCTGGCAACAGAAGAGCAGGCAGATTGATGCTGAACTTTACTGGGAGCATCCTGTCTGGTCTGAATACAGGCACGAAGAGGTTTTGCCCGAGTACTTTGTAAAGGCTGACCAGATCAGTCCTGAATGGCATGTGAAAATGCAGGCTGTCTTCCAGCAATACGTTGATAATGCTGTTTCAAAGACAGTCAACCTGCCAGGTGCGGCAACTGAAAAAGACGTGGCAAAGACCTATCTGATGGCATATGACCTCGGATGCAAAGGCATTACCGTCTACAGGGACGGAAGCCGGAGTAAACAGGTCTTTCAATCCAAAGGAAAGGCAAATAAAAAGGATAGGGATTCATTGCCTGAGATCATTGACGAAAAGAGGGTAGTAGTACAGACCAGGGAAGGTAAATATTACATCCATATGAGTCATATCAAAAGTGAACCGAAAGAGGTGTTTGTTAATGTTCCGCCAATCGGCAAATCACGTCCCTGGGTAGAGTGCGTATCGCGGCTGATGTCAACTGCCATAAGGCATGGTGTTCCCTGTGAGGAGCTTGTAGATCAGCTCTATAAAAGTCATCTGCAGTATGGTGATATAACATCTCCGTTACTTGCCATTAATAAGGGTATCGCAAAGATTCTTGAGGCTCTGGATAAAAAGCCAAACTACGAGGTCCCTTGTCCGGACTGTGGAACGGAGCTCTGCATGGAAGAAGGTTGCATGAAATGTTACTCATGCGGATTTAGCAAGTGTTGACATTTAGTAAACGATTAAAGGCGTATGGGAATTTCCTGTACGCCTTTTTTTATAAAAAACTTATTCCATATTGACGAGTCCGGTTTGTAAGCAGAAAGGTCTTTAATATAACTGATGAATTTGCAGACTATACCGACAAAGAGTGA
>CAMYJJ010000372.1 GCA_947258735.1 Thermodesulfovibrionia bacterium
TTTCGAGCTTCTTTCAGCGTAATGCCATGATATCTGTGGTCAATCCTGTTACCAGCGCTTTGCATTGCTGATTCGTCATCAAGCCCCAAATCGTGAGGTTCGATAGTGTTAGACGTTGCCATGATAACGGCTTTCTGGATTTTGTTTTCAAGCTCTCTCACGTTGCCAGGCCACGAGTAGTTCATGATTGATTGCATCGATGCACGGCTAAAACCTGTCACCTTGCTCTTAAACAGTACCCTGCTTCGCTCCAGAAATGCCTTGGCGAGAAGTTCTAAGTCAAACCCTCTATCACGCAAAGGAGGAATCTCAATTGAGATTACACTCAGCCTGAAATAAAGGTCTTCTCTGAACCTGTTTTCTTTCATTGCACTCTGCAAGTCAATATTGGTAGCGGCTATAATTCTTGCATCAATTTCAATATCCGTCCGTCCGCCTATTCTCTGTATCTTTTTCTCCTGAAGGAATCGCAGCAGTTTTGCCTGAAGCATGGTTGACATTTCCCCGATTTCATCAAGAAAGAGAGTTCCTTTATGAGCATATTCAAGCTTTCCATTTTGCTGTGTATAGGCATTTGTAAACGCTCCTTTTTCATGGCCAAATAGTTCAGATTCAAGGAGGTTCTCAGGAATGGCTCCACAATTAATGGGAATAAATGGCCCTTTCTTTCTCGTGCTTTCTTCATGCACTGCCCTTGCAACCAGTTCCTTCCCTGTTCCGCTTTCACCTGTAATGACTACAGTTGCGTCAGTTGAAGCAACTTTATGAATAGTAATAAAAATATTCTGCATCTCCATGCTCTCACCAATCATTCCGCAGAAACCTGCCTCTTTTTCAAGAAGCTTATGCAGGTTCCTATTTTCTGACTCAATGTCAGCAAGATGAAATGCTCTATTTACGATAATCTTCAATTCATTCATATCTATTGGTTTAAGGAAATAATCATAGGCACCTAATTGTATGGCTTTCAGGGCATTTTCTCTTTCATTATTGCCCGTAACCATGATCACCTGTGTACCTGAAGCTTTACTCAGAATTTCTCGAAGACAGGAAAACCCCTCGGTAGCGCCGTCACCATCAGGAGGGAGTCCCAGATCAAGAGTCACAACCCTTGGCTCATATTTCTCAAACAACATAAGCGCAGACTTCCTGTCATAGGCCTGGAGCACCTTGTACTCCTTAGACAAACCCCATTTCATCTGGGTCTGAATGTCAGAATCGTCCTCTATTATTAAGACATGTTGCATTGTCATATCATGCTGCTTACATGTTTACTCGATTATTAATGCCGCATAACGACCTTAATATACTCTCACGTGAGCCATTTCTTAAAGTTCTGATAAAAGCAATAAATACCTGTCGTCCATTACAGGCATTGATACTATATGTATCATATAAACACGATTACACATCAAGCCGCATTTTACATATATCCCAAATCTCTGAGTTTGCCCATAATCTCTTCCTTCCCCTGGCCACGACCTGCTCTTTCATAGGTATTTTCCAGGTCCTGTTCCCATGCTGGAATATCAGACATTTTAGTGGTGGAACCCTTTGCGCCAAGCGAACGATACCCTTCTTTGTATAAAACGCAGAAAGGAACTTTGTATTTAAACATGAAATCCCATATGTCCCGCTCCATAAAGTGCAGTATTGGCTGAATACGCTCATGAGGAGGGATCTTTCTCGGGCTAAAATAATCTTCTTCTATTCTTGCCTCCTGCTCATCCCACCTAATGGCAGTTGCAAGGGCCTTCACGTTATTTTCCTCCATAAATACATTCATGGCGACTGTCTTCATGAGATGGTTACCAACAAATGATTCCGGTTCAAATGGAAACGCTTCGTCTTCATACTCCAGTATTTCAATCTCGCTCTTATTTCGTGCATTAAGACTGCTGACCTTGACCATATCACCAACCTTTTGTGCTTTGTCACTCACATCAGTATTCTTTGCAATACGAGCATCAAGTGCCCATTCTTCCTTAAGCTGGTTAAAAATATCCCAGATTTCCTCAAACACATAGCCCTCATCGATGAACATACATTTGGGCATTTGGACTCCCAGCTCTTTACAGGCTTCTCTGAACAGCCAAACCATTGTTGTACTGTCCTTGCCCCCCGTCCAGGCAACGGCCAAATTTTCAACACCGTGTTTTTTTATCGCTTCTTTGATAATGCTTTTGGAATGTTCAATCTTTTCCTCCAGACTCATAGACATCAATTTTTCCATTTCATCTTGTGTCACTGTACCCTCCCATGTATCACAATTCACGTATTATAATTAATAAGTCAATTGTAATGCATTGTTTACTAAATTATTTAACATGTTATCGAATAATTATTATTCGGTACTCCAAAGGGAATCTTTAATCAATCCGTTACATACTTGTTTAATCTGATAATTAAATATAATGATAATTATACATCTATTTGCTTAAAAACATAGGTTCCTTAAGACTTTTTACATCATATAACTTGGCAGATAAATGGTTATATCAGTTCCTTCTCCTTCAACACTATTAACGAGAATGTAACTCTGTCAAGGAAAGACACGGTCTCCATGAGCGTTTCCGTCATTGGATCCTGGGAATATTTCTGGTCAAAGTAGTTTGATATATTTAGCAGTCTGTTTCTCACCAGAACTACTTCGCCGGCTAGATCCATGACCTTATCAATTCTTTCAACATCAACCCTGAGATTTTGAGCTACTTCTTTTGCTTTAGGGGCCTCAGCCTTTTTCTGCACAGGCTTGGCAACGGAAGCAGGTTGT
>CAMYJJ010000373.1 GCA_947258735.1 Thermodesulfovibrionia bacterium
ATCCTGTCTTAAGAGGTCAACATATCTGACAGTCGGATCTCCATACAGTGTGTAACTGGCCCAAATAACTGTATCCTCCCCATACCGTTCAATTGACTGCAGTCTGGCTTTTCTGATTGCCTCACCTACCATTGTACCACTCATCAATTCCCTGTAAAAATCCAGTGCAAAATAAAGGCTCGGTTCATCCTGAACATCCCAGAATGTACCTATATAATGCTGAACACCTGCCAGAAGAAATGCATTTGCCAGACCATAGATAGAGGTCTCATAATCCTCCCCAACCCTCCACATGTCGGTATGGCCGGACTTGCAGGCATTAGAAAATACGAGAGATGGGAGAGGTCTTGTACCGATCATTTTAACGATATCAGAAGCCTTTAGTTTTCCATCTTCCAGTATATATCCGCTTTTCGACGGATCTTTGATGTCGTAATCAGCATGCCCGGCGTAGTGAAGAATATCAAAGTCACGGAGTACAGTTTTAACATAGTGAACATCCACATGGCTGCTTCTCAGGCTTGTCTTTATTGTTTCATGGATAGTATCCAGTTCATCCCTGAGCCTTATGCCTTCTTTATAAGATGCATCAAGATCGCCTCTCGGGTCTGCGATTATCAGCATCTTGACAGGCCTTTCTATTTTCCTTACAGACGGTTCAGAAATACTTTGGCTCGTACTCACCACCCTGCCCATATTGAACCTCTGACACAGAAAACTCCTGCCATCAAACAGGAGTTCCCATGGTATCTGGACCAGCCGGTCATCAACGCTCACAATCATATGCCTGCTGTCTGTAGCGGACAGTTTCTCTTTAACCCGGTGTGTCAAAAGGCTGTCATAGAGGAGATGTCCTGCGGTCTGTAATTCCTTTAATGTATCGTTGTTAATTTTGCCCTGTTTGTTTGCCCGGTTCAGGAGTTCGACAATTGCGGTACAGATTTTATTTATTTCATCATCATGAACATCCTGATATTCATAACGCCTGACTGTCCTGGCGTCTTCGGATGATTTCTCATGGGCGCTGATTTTTATTTTTTCATTTTCTCTGCCCATTTCCAGACAGAAGATTTTTTTAGAATTGAGTCGGGGCATCATCACTCTTTAATATTTAATGATATGTGTCCGATTACCACGCCTTGTCTGTTTATCCTGATTACGTATTCTCCAAATCTGAGCCTGTCAAAATGCGCCTCACCTTTTTCCGCAACATCAGATGCTATTTCCCGATCTGGATTAAAAAGACTTATTCTTAATCCATCGGAAGGCAAACCGGAACTAACGTTTTTTGTCGTGATCTTGATGTTCACAGAGCCATGGCCAATTCTTTCAACATCTGCCTCAGCTTCCAGATCTGAGAATACCTTACGTAAGGTAACCATATTGGATGAAACAGTCTTTTTCTCTCCCCTGACAGGAACAGGCACTGCACCATATGATATTGACAGATTTCCCAGATTCAATATATCAATTGTATCCCTGGCAAACGTGAGAATAACGTCTACAATTCCTGCTGCCAGGTCTCTCTTCTTTGCAGTGACAAAGTCCATTGCCTGCTTTACAAATGTATGAGGAACATCAGGCAGTCCTTCGAGGACTTCTTCTTCCCTGATCTTTTTATGCACAATGACTTGATCAAGACATAAGTTGCACTCGACAAGGTGATTCTCCACTTTTTCCTTGTCATTATTATTTAGCGCATTATCGATAAACTGAGTAAGAACTATATCTTCCGGACAATTCACCTTTTTTTCATCAGATGCAGGATTTCTGGTTTTATTCAATATGTCTTTGATTTTTTTATCGAAATCATCCATGGTACATTCTCCTTTTAGCTGAATACGGCTTCCTCCTGAACCAATAGACGGAGTTAATCCGGATTCCTTGCAGTCCCCCCCTCGTCCATAATTATTTTTTTCAGCTTCTCCTGTACCCTGCTTTTTCTGCTGTAAATAGTATTAACAGAAACATTCATGATTCCGGCTATCTCTTCCGGAGGAAGTTCCTTTTCATAGTAAAGGGTTATAAAAAGCCTGTCTGATGAAGCAAGTGAATTCATTGCTCTTTTGAGGGCCCTTTGTGAATCTGACAATTCTAACTGTTCTTCATGGGAAACGCCTCTATGCGGAATGGATTCTACGAGCGGCCGCTTATCATCACTGTCATCATTTAAAGACACAAGATTTTTCTGAGTCCTGAGGAAATCAATAGTATGTCTGATCGAGATCAGCCGGATCCAGCTGGACAGGGTGCACCCGTGTTTGCCCTCGAACTGCCTTAGCTTCCTGTAATTATTATCCATGAATGACGCAAAGATACTATTGAATACATCTTCAACATCTTCCTGGGAAATATTACAGTTATGCAATTTAAAGGTCTTATTGATTGAATAATAGATGAGCTTTGAAAACTGTATGACGAACATGTCCCACGCCTCTTTTTTACCGCTGATACAATCAGATAATAACTTGATATTATTAGAGGAATCAGACATGTTGTAATATTTTTCAGTCAGTCAGGATTCATAAGTATAAAGAAAAAGTGCTATTTGGGCAAGATTTAATTAGCCCAAATAATTTACCCATTGGATCTATGAATAATGTAGATGAGATTCCAGTCCTAATACCGTAATTCTTTTATCCCATTAAATCTCACAACTTTATTCTTCGAACTCTGCCCCGAGATTATCTCTATATCTTTCTTTGGGATTTTCAGTTCTTTTGCTAAAAGATTGACAAGTTCCTTATTCGCCTTGCCATCAACAGGAGGG
>CAMYJJ010000374.1 GCA_947258735.1 Thermodesulfovibrionia bacterium
CAACTGCATGGGGATACTTACCAGATTACCGACACCCCCTGCGTAAACAGCCTGGTGCCGATGAGTGAGGACGAGAAGGTAACAAGGGACATACTGCTGGACAGGGATTTTTTATCGGTTGTTCAGGTCATTGATTCCAAGAATATCAAAAGGGGGCTTTCACTGACTATTCAACTGGTGGAAATGGGTGTTCCCCTTGTAATTGACCTTAATATGAGAGATGAGGCTGTCAGCAGGGGCATACATATTGAGGAAGAAGAACTGAAGGAGATATTTGGCGTCAATGTGGTTTCGACCATTGCTGTTCAGAAAAAAGGAGTTAACTCGTTAAAGGACGCTGCCCTTGATCCAAAGGTTTCGGGGTATAAAATTTTATATGATCCGCTCATTGAAAAGGCTGTATCAGAAATTGAATTTTTTTTGCCCGAAGCTCATATATCTAAAAGATCGATTGCATTAATGATACTCTCCGGCGATGGTACATTAAAGGGCTGGCTTCTAAAAAATTTGACAGATGTCCAGATCAGTCAGATAGAGTCTATAAGAGATGAAACGGCCCAGCAATTTACTATCCCGCTTGGTTATACCATAAGCCAGAAAAGGCATCAGGTAGTAGAGAGTATGACCGGCAGTATCCTCTCAAAAATTGACAGCGGGAAAAAAGGGGTATCTACCTACCTTGGAGATATTACGACGCATCCTGTATGGGGAACACCGTTCCTTTTTCTTGTGCTGTACGCGTTGTATGAATTTGTAGGGGTCTTTGGAGCGGGGACCATGGTTGATTTTTTTGAATCAGTAATATTCGGTGAATACCTTAACCCCTGGGCAGAAAAAATTGTCACACTGATCATACCTGTTGAAATAATAAGAGAGCTTCTGATAGGTCCATATGGAATAATAACCATGGCCCTTACCTACGCTATTGCCATAATTCTTCCCATAACAGCAACGTTTTTTATTGCATTTTCAATTATGGAGGATTCAGGTTATCTGCCCAGACTTGCGGCCATGCTGAATAAAATTTTTCAATCAATGGGCCTGAATGGAAAGGCCGTGCTTCCCATGGTGCTTGGCCTTGGATGTGATACCATGGCAACGCTGACTACCCGCATTCTGGATACGCGTAAGGAACGTATTATTGTAACGCTGCTCCTTGCACTCGGGGTACCCTGCTCGGCCCAGCTCGGTGTAATTCTCGGGATGTTCGGCAATCAGCCTTTTTCAGCACTGCTGATCTGGCTGGCAGCACTTGTCCTGGTCATGATGCTCGTCGGTTTTTTGGCAGCCAAAATTATTCCGGGTCAAAGAGTAGACTTTATCCTGGAACTTCCGCCCATTCGTATGCCCCAGTTTTCCAATGTAATGATTAAGACGTTGAGTCGTATAGAGTGGTATCTTAAAGAGGCGGTGCCGTTATTTATCCTGGGCACGTTAATTCTTTTCGTAGCTGATAAACTGAACATTCTTCCCTGGCTGCAGGAAGTGTCTTCGCCAGTTATTGTCAGTCTTCTTGGTCTTCCCGCAGAAGCAACAGAAGCCTTTATTATCGGATTTCTGAGAAGAGACTTTGGAGCAGCAGGACTGTTTGCCCTGCAGGAGAGGGGCCTGCTCAATACTGAACAGGTGATTGTCAGTCTCGTTACTATTACACTGTTTATACCCTGCATTGCCAATCTTTTCATGATAATCAAGGAAAGAGGAATGAAGACTGCTGTCATTATCGCTGCCTTTGTATTTCCCTTTGCAATTATTGTTGGAGGAATTCTCCACAGAGTCCTGATATGGTTCAGGGTATTTGAGTGAGTTTAAATATATTAGTCAACTATCATCAGTTTGTCCCAGCAATGAAATAAGTATTATTTGATAGCATAGCGAAAATTATCCTAATCAGCTTATGAACAGTAGCGATCATAGCTTTCTTGTAAGGCGATCCATCTTTCCTTCTTTTTTCATAGTATGTTTTAAACTCTTCGTTGTACTGTGAAACTCTTACAGTCATAAGCCATATTGCTTTACTGAGATGGCTATTACCTCTCTCTGAGATCCTGCCTTTTCCTACACGGTGTGCGGATTGATATATGGCTGGATCAAGTCCAAAGCGACTTGCTATTTCATATGAGACGATTTATTTTTTTTATCCTTCTTTGGTTATTTTTTCAATAACATCTATTGAAAGTGGATAGCCTGCTGACAGTATGCCCCCTATGAATGGTATTGATATTATTGTATATCCAATGGTTCCAGAGTTATAGGAGCACATTCTCAGCTATCTCATTAAAGCGGCCAGACCCAAAGAATCATCGGTATCGACACCACAATGATCAATATCTCCAACGGCAGTCCCATTCGCCAGTAATCCCCGAACCGGTAGCCACCAGGCCCCAGGATCAGGGTGTTGTTCTTGTGACCAATTGGTGTCAGAAAGGCACAGGATGCAGCCACTGCCACCGCCATGAGGAAAGGGTCCGCATTCACCTGTAACCGGTCAGCAATGTCCAGCGCAATGGGTGCAGCAATCACCGCCGTTGCGGTATTGTTCATGACATCGGACAGGGTCATGGTCACAACCATTAACAACGTCAACACTACTACGGGTGAATAGCCTTCGGCCAGGCCGGTAATGGCGCCGGCAACCAGGCCTGTTCCGCCACTTGATTCCAGTGCTGCCCCAAGGGGAATCATGCACCCGAGCAATACAATCACCGGCCATTCGATCGAGTCATACACCTCGCGGGCCGGCAGGATATTCAAT